>SLOL01000156.1 GCA_007132495.1 Balneolales bacterium | reverse complement strand
TCCCGCAAGTCGGAGCTTGCCGAATTCGGCATCAAAGCTGTGATAGCGGGTACCATGGCTAATCTGCTGTCCGCCACTATTGCAGGTGTACTGTATTGAATCCTTGTGTCAAACTACCTTATACTATCGATTTATTACAATCGTTTTGCTACGGAAAGTCTACTATAAAAAACATATCTTTGGCTGATTCCTCCGAATATATTTTTTCTTTCTATCTCTATAACATTTTGAACTAATATGGATCGTAATTTGGGTATTGGCGTCCTTGTAGCGTTATTCCTCGTATCGGGATGCACATTGTTTCAATTTTCTCAGGAACCGGATCATGAAGATGTCATCGTGGGGAAAATCGGTGAAGAGCCGGTAACTCAGCGGCAGCTGGTTGCACAGTATAACAAATCCAATCCGGTCATGATGGAAACCGATGAAGAACAAGGACTTGAAGACTTTCTGCCGCTTTACATGGATTACCGCTTGAAGCTCCAGGTGGCACAGGATGGTGGATATATGGATGATCCCGAAATTCTCTCTGAACTCGAACAGTATCAACGGCAATCCGCCTACCCCTTCTGGCTTGAAAGGGAGGTTAAAGATAAATTGCTTGATGAGCTGTACGAGCGCTCCCGTGAGCAAATTCATGCTCAACACATACTGATCAGTTTGCCGTCAAACGCCACGCCTTCCGACACACTGGAGGCCTATGAGCGCCTCATGGAAGCACGCGATCGTTTTTTGAATGAAGGAGCGGATTTCATGGATCTGTCAGAGCAGTTTTCAAGCCGGCAGCGCGGTCAAAGTATGGGGGGAGATCTGGGTTATTTCAGTGCCGGATGGGCGGTGAAACCGTTTGAAGATGCGGCCTATTCCCTGTCACCCGGTGAGGTAAGCATGCCATTTCGGACCCGGTTCGGTTATCATATCATCCATGTCAAAGACCGCATGGAGACCGGTCCTGACAAACATTTCTCACATATATTTTTCAGAACCAGAAATGTTGAACAGCCGGTCGACTCGATCATGGCTGCAGCTGAGGAAGCATACCGGGAACTGGAAGGTGGCAAACCCTGGCGTGATGTCGTTGAAACCTACTCGGAGGACGAACAGTCCCGGCTCTCCGGTGGCGCCATAGGATGGGTAGATTACGGCAGGTTTCATCAGGACTTTACCGACACCCTGATGCAAATTGAGGATGTCGGAGCATATACAAAACCCTTTCAAAGCCCATATGGAGTTCAAATTGTAAAACTGGATTCCCTGAAACATCCGACGGAAGAAGAACGACGTGAGGAGTTGTTGGAGCGACTCAACCAGTTGCCCAGATATCGTGACAACGAGCAGGCCGTCAGAACCAACATTGCCGAAGCAGGTGATGCCCGTTTTCACCGGGAACATCTCGAAACTTTTGAAGAGTATCTCAGACAAGCCGGCATGGCGTTATCATCATTGACCATCCCTGACAGTCTGGCCGGCAAACCGGTTCTTTCATTCAACCGGCAAAGCTGGTCGGTAGCTGATTACAGCAACTGGCTCACTGCAGAACAAGAGGTGGGTACTGCACAGGCCTATCATCACTCCATGGCTGATGAATTTCGGGATTATGTTATAGACTCACGGTTAATACCTTTCACAATTGAGCGGTTTCCGGAATTTTCGGAATTAAGTAATGATTACCACACCGGACTTGCTGTATTTCAGGTAAACGAAGATTCCATTTGGACTTACGCCCAACAGGACACTGCGAGACTTAAACAGCTGCTCGAAGCCAACGATGATCAGTATCAGTATGGTACCCGCTATCGTTATGTTCGGTTTTCGGCACAAGCCGACAGCACACTGGACCGGGTGGTGCAACTGACGGCGGATGGCGTTCCGGTCGACAGTATCCAAAACAACCTTCAAAGCGTTGTTGTGCGCAGGGATATTGCCAATCAGCTCGACGGGCTACCCTACACTCATCTGGAGGATCTTGAAGAAGGAATGTTTTCTTCCTATTTCGACTATCGAAACCGGAGAACGGCGATGTATCTGGAAGAGATATTGCAAGCGCGTCCGATGACCTTTGATGAGGCCTACAACAGGCTGGTCACAGAATATCAGAACATTCGTGAAATGGAATGGATGGAGAGTATGCGATCGAAATATGGGGTAGAAATGTATCCGGAAGCACTCCGGATGAAAGAATGATCTGTTACTATGACTAAAAAAACGCTGTTGTTACTGTTTTTTATATTGATGGTTGCCTTTATATCGTGCGATAGAAGGGCTATCGATGATAATGATATCATACTGGCCGAGATTGGTAACCGGGTGCTGCTCCTGGATGATGTCAAAAACGGAGTTTCTCCCGACCAGTTCGCAAACGACAGCCTTGGTGTTATTGAGCGTTACCGCAATAATTGGATCAGGCAACAGTTGAAGGTGGAAGAAGCCAGAAGACTGGGGCTGGATCAACAAGCAGAAGTGCAACGCAGGATACAGCGGGCAGAAGAAACCATTCTGGTTGATGCTTTCAATGAAGCAGTGTACATGAGTGTAACCGAAGAGCCCGTAAGCCGTTCGGAGGCTCAAACCTATTATGAAAATCACAAAGAGAAATTTGTACTGGCAGAACGCCATATTCGCTATCGCCATATGATGGCCAATTCTCTCTCTGATGCCCAAAATGCCCGCAACGCACTCCAGAGAGGCGTCAGTTGGCGTGACGTAGCCGAACAATACTCCATCAACCCTCAGCAGGCCTATCAAAGATCACAGCGATACTGGTCCGTCTCAACAGCATCCTCCGAGTACGAAGATATGAATAATTTTCTGCAGCGAATCGGTATTACCGAAATATCTCCAATACGCAGAATCGGTGATCACTTCCATTTCGTACAGCTCATGGAATCACGTGATGCCGGTGAACATCCGGAGATCGATTGGGTTATCAGCCAAATCTCGGAATGGCTCATGCTTGAACGAAAAAGAAGGCAGCTCCGTTCGATGGAGCAAAACCTCTTTCTCCAGGCTCAGGCAAATAATGAATTGAGGATCTTTGATGTAAGAGAACCGGAACAGGAAATTGAAATCGTAACAGACAGTTTGTAAGAGAAGCTGATAACAATACTCAACAGGTTGTATCCTTATGCGCTATTATATCACTCTGGCAATATTATTATTCATATCCAGCTCTGCACTGGCTCAGCAACGGCAGGTCGTTGACCAGGTCGTCGCAGTAGTCAACAACAATATTATCCTGAAATCCGATGTTGACATGCAGCTGCAAGAGTATATGCAACGTCAACAGTCACAGAACTTCGACGAGCGAATGTGGTATTTCGTACTGGAGTCCATGATCGACAACTATGTCCTTCTGGAAAAGGCAAAAATCGACTCAGTCGTTGTAAGTGATTCAGAGGTGGATCGAATCCTGGACCAGCGTATTAATCAGATGATCGAACAGGTCGGCGGAGAGAGAGCTCTCGAGCAGGCGTTCGGGCAGTCCATCGTGGAGATCAAAGCCGAATATGGCGAGCAGTTTCGTGAAGATATGCTGGTGAATCGCGTCCGGGAGCAAAGAATGAACCGCATCAATATCACCCGCCCGGAAGTTGTGGAGTTTTACAACCGGATACCGCAAGATTCGCTGCCAATAATACCGGAATCCGTTTCTCTTTCTCAAATTACAGCGATTCCTCCGCCCAGGCCTGATGCACGTGAAAATGCCAGGGCACTGGCGGAGCAGCTTCGTGACTCCATCCTGCATCATGATGCAACAATAGAAGATCTTGCCCGAAGATACAGTGACGGACCGACTGCCGCCCAGGGTGGTGGGCTTCCTATGGTGGCTACCACCGATTTATTACCGGAATATGCGGCTGCGGCAGCAGCCCTGGAACCCGGCGAGATATCCGAAGTGGTCAATACCCCTCAGGGTTTTCATGTGATACGCCTGAACGAACGGAGGGGACAAAGCATCTCCACACATCACATCCTTATATCTGTTGGAGATGAGGAGCTGGACGAAGATCAAGCCATTGATAAGCTCACCGCCATCAGAGACAGCGTTCTGCACCACAACCGCCCATTTGCCGAGATGGCCAGAAGACATTCTGATGACCGCAATACGGCCCCGGCGGGCGGTCGTCTGGTGGATCCGCAAACCGGTCAGCGGCACATTCCCGTCAACCAGCTTGACCCCACGCTTCACCGGACGGTAATGCTGATTGACAGCGTAGGTGGAATCTCCCCACCCCGTTCCTATCGATATGGTGAAGATGATCAGCGGGCTTTCCGAATTGTTAAATTGAATGATCGCATTGAGGAACACCGTGCCAACCTGGAACAGGACTATCAGCTCATCCGCAGTTATGCACTCCAGCAAAAAAGCCAGGAAATTATGGCCGACTGGGTGGATGAATTGCGTGAAGAAATGTATGTGGAATACCGGATTCCGGTACCTGACCTGGATACCGAAGAAATGCCTGATCAATTGACGCCAGACGTTCCGGAAGCACCGCCTCAACAACAGCAGCAACAGCCGCCGCCCCCGGTCAATTAACTTAATTACCATCTGAACATTACCACAAACTATCTCTGTAACCGATCATTGCAATCCATATGTCAAATGAAACCCCATTCAGCAATGTGGAAACCGCTGAAGAATTCACCAGACACTTTCAATCCCTCCGGAAAGAGATTGCGAAAATCGTAGTCGGGCAGGATGACATCGTGGAACAGCTGCTAATCAGTCTTTTTTCCCGTGGTCATTGCATCCTTGTCGGTGTTCCCGGCCTTGCCAAAACACTGCTTATACGCACCCTGGCACAGAGTCTCAGCCTCTCATTCAACCGGATTCAGTTCACTCCCGATCTCATGCCCGGCGACATCACCGGAACGGAGATCATAGAAGAAGACCCCACAACCGGAAAAAAGTTGTTCAAGTTCATACATGGGCCACTGTTTGCCAATATTGTTCTGGCTGACGAAATCAATCGAACTCCCCCTAAAACACAAGCGGCCCTGCTTGAATCCATGCAGGAGTATCATGTAACAGCCGGTGGCACACGCCATTACCTCGAAAAACCGTTCTTTGTGCTGGCAACGCAGAATCCCATTGAACAGGAAGGCACATACCCCCTTCCGGAAGCTCAGCTGGACCGGTTTATGTTTAACCTCTGGCTTGACTATCCTGCATTCGAGGAAGAGATGAATATCGTAAGCCAAACAACCTCACCGCGTGAGGTAGAGGTGGAACCAATTCTGGATGCCGAACAGATTATGGCCTATCAGAATCTGGTTCGTGAAATTCCCGTTCCGGAAAGCGTGATGGAGTATGCCGTTCGACTTGTTACCAAATCACGCCCCAATACTTCTGATGCCCCCGATTTTGTAAACAAATATATGAGTTGGGGCGCCGGTCCGAGAGCATCACAATATCTTGTTATTGGCGGCAAAGCACGGGCGTTGGCCAATGGCCGGTATAACGTAACAGAAGAGGATATCAGGCATCTCGCCATACCTGTACTCAGACACCGAATTGTCAATAATTATGCTGCAGAAGCCGAAGGCCTGGATACCGTTTCGCTTATAAAACGACTCATTGATCATACCGGTTAGACACACACGGTACCCGGTGGAGCCGAGACTGATCCTATCTTCAGCTAAACCTGTATTGCCTGTCTGCTGGCGGACTTCGGAATGACGCAACATTATATCAGTTAGCCGTATGGATATTCATTTTGACGGATTTCAACATAGTATCCCGACTTTCTGGATGATACTTCTGATACTGGGCGTGCTGGGCCTGTCCTACTGGTCATATTGGCGGACAGAGGGATTGTCGAATGCTTTTCGCTGGTTCCTCTCCGGCCTGAGGGCTGCGGCCTTTCTGATACTGTTACTTCTGCTGTTGAACCCGGTGATTACAACCAGTGATTACGAAACCTATCCACTGCAAATCGCCCTCTTACTTGATAACAGTCAGAGTACTTCCATTGAAAAGGGCGATTATCATGGTTTGGAAAGTTATGGTGAGGTGCTCGAACAGATAAAGGAGATTGAAGATGGGCAATATGACCATCTTAATATCGTACCCTACGGTTTTGATTCGGAGTTGTTTAACATTGAATCACCTGCTGAGCTCAATTTTGAGGGATCACGAACCAACATTGACCAGGCACTTGCCGATCTTCTCGATATCATCGATCGGGAAGAAGCCGTCATCCTCGTTACAGACGGAATTGTAACCACCGGCAGAGATCCCTCGGCAACGGCCAACCGATTTCAGATGCCGATATATACTGTTGGAATCGGTGATACCACCCGTCGGAATGATCTGATCGTCCAATCCGTTACACACAACCCCACCGCCTCGCTGAACAGTCGTTTACCAGTGGAAGCTTCCATCCGTAACGACGGTTTTCCGGATCAGGACATACCCGTTCAACTGATGCAGAATGGAGCCGTTCTCGATGAAACAACGATCCGATCCTCTGAACCTCGTTCTGTGCAGCAGGTGCGTTTTGAAATCGCACTTGAGGAAGAGGGTTTGCAGCAATACAGCATACATGTTCCCGAAGTTGAGGGGGAGTGGACCACCGAAAATAACACCCGCTTTTTTTCTGTAGATGTACGGGATGACCGGATTCAGATATTGCACCTGGCCTATGAAATCCACCCCGATGTCCGAAATGTCCGTACTTTTCTGCAGGAAGATCAGCAGATAAATCTGGACTTCCGGACCTGGACAGGTGATGATCGTTACGTTGAAGGTGATTTGCCGGACCGGCCTGATACGCTTGACCTTGTAATTTTTCATGGTTTTCCCCATACGGATCTGTCATCAACCCACGCCGGTGAAGTAGCTGATCGATTTTCGGACAATGCCATACTTATCATGGGCAGTCCCGGTCAGGATGTTACCCGGCTCTCTTCGCTGTTTCCCGGACAATTGCCCCTTCATTTCCAATCCGGTTTTAGCTGGCACAATACACAGGTCGCAATTGCAGGGTCACATGACAATCACGCCATCCTCGATTTTGAATCTCCCGATGACCTTCGTACCACACCGATCAGAAGCGGTATAGACGGTGTCAGTGAGCAGGGAAACTCCACTGCACTACTGCAGACGGTTTATCGCGGCAATCCTACCGGTGCGCCGATTCTGGCAGTACGCACCCTGGCAAACCGGCAAGTATCCCACCTGAACGGTTACAATTTCTACCGTTGGGCCCTTGGTACCAGGGATGAGACCAGATATTTCTGGGAAAATTTGCTAAATAACACTGTGAAGTGGACCGCTGCCTCACCGGACGAAGAACTGCTGGAGCTTGTTCCTGCCGAACCGGTTTTTCAGATTGGAGAACCTCTGGTTATGAACGGCTACTTCCGGAATGAATCGGGTGAACCTGAGGCGAACGGAGTCATTGAGCTGGAGATCGAAAGCAGTGAGACCGGATCAAGCAGCTATGTCATGAGTAATGAAGGCGGTGGACATTATCAGCTTGAAATCAGCAATTTGCCGGAAGGTACCTATACGTATCATGGTATTGCAAGCAGAAGCAACAGAGAAGTGGATGCCCGGTCCGGTCAATTTACCATTGGAGGTGTCAACCGAGAACTCATCAACACAAACCGCAATGACCCTCTGTTGCAGCAGTTGGCAGGCATTTCCGGGGGCACCTACCTGCCTCACTATGATGCCCATCTCTTGACTGACCTGCTTGAACAGGAACTTGGCTTTGAAGAACGGGTTGAAACCATCAGTCAATCCCTTTCACTTCACCGCCATCCAATATGGTTCATCGTTCTCATTTTGATCCTTGCGCTGGAGTGGTCATTGAGAAAATATCGATCACTCGCCTGACCGTTATGACCTGTAAGAGGTGATCAACGTCAATTAAAAAAAGTTTTCCGGCAACACGACAAGAAATAATAATGTCGCCAATCAAAGAAGGTTCGGCAGAAGCGAAATACCGGAATTAAAGCATGCCTGATCAAGCACACCCGTACCAGATACTGCCCTGGAAATAGCACATCCCTGTAATAATTAAGCCGGGCCCGAAAAACGGACCCGGCTTAAAAAGGCCGGGAAACATACAATTAATTTCCCGATAAGATATCGTCCTGCTGTTGATTATCTATTACTATTATTTTTGGTGCCTCGCTCCTTGAGCCAGAGTCCAAGAAGAACCAGGGCGATAATAACAGCGAGTCCAAGGAAAATCAGCGTGGTGTAAGATGTCGGTTGAGCATAAAGTCTCCACTCGGTGAGTTTCTCATCTATAGTATTGAAATTCTCATAGGTCATGAGATTTGCAGAGATGAGATACTCCTGCCAGCGAGGCTTGACATCATTGAACCAGAAATCGGAAAACTGCTGATAATCGGCCATCTCTTCGTCTCCACCGGACTCTTCAGCACGAGCTATCGCATCATCAAGATAGTTGTTTAATGAAGTGTAGAATTCCATGGAACTGCTGAACGGTGCCAAATCGATGTCGTTCTGCTCAAATGCATCAGCAAGGGTAGTCCATGCGGCATCATCAATCAGCATTTCCCACTGATCGATTTTTTCAACGATACCGGAGAGACGCTCTTCACGATTGGTTTCAGAGACATAGATATCGGCAAGTTCACGGCCCATATTCTCCCACATACGTTCGAATTCAACCTGAACACTGTACAAGTTCAGGAAGTCTCGTGTACTCAGTTCAGTGTGGGTATCCAGGAATGAAATGTTGTTATCCACAACGGACTCGATGTAGCCGAGCACATTCTGGGCATCGATTTCCATAGCCAGTTCACTGACTTCAGCAGGAGAAAGTGATTCCAGATCGACATTTTCGTAAGCAACAAAAATGGAGTCGACCATTTTGATGATGAACTCATCGCGTTCATTCACTTCCTGACGCAGCCGGCGTGCCTGTGCGGCATTGGCGTCACGGGACCGGCGCATAGCGGCCAGCTCTCTGCTCAATGAATCAGCACGCTCCTGGTAGCGGGTTGCATCATCCGTGAGTTCAGCGATACGCTCTTCAAGGACTACCACCGTATCCCCCTGCTCACCGATACGGGCAAGCCGGACGCTGGTTACTTCCGCCAGTTCGCGAAGATTGGTCATGCGCTGGTCAAATGTTTCAGGATACAACACGCGATCCAGGAAACTCTCATGATCGCTGTATTGCATCTGCATTTCATTCACTTCTTCCAAAAGAGCATCCGCGTCTTCCACGGTATTGACGGTTTTCAACTCCTCTAATACTTCGGCGTGATCACGATCAAAGTTTTGTTTGACCTGAAAATCCGACTGATATTGTGCCTGTGCCTGACCCGCAAATCCCAAGGTGAGTACCAAGGCTGCAGCCAGCACGGTATTGATCTTTAGCTTTTCCATTGTTCTATATACTTAGTCGTAGCTTAAAATTTCGGTTTAGTTTGCAAGGCCGTCTTTGGTCAATCGATATTCGGTATCGCCATCTAACAACTGGATTTGCGGAGAACGCTGGTTAAAAGCCGGATCGGCCAGACCTGCTTCCGAAACCTCGATGATTTCGTACAACTCCAGGGAGCGTTCAGCCGATTCGAATACATAAACATTGCTGTATCCAGGTGCCGTTACAAAGTAATATCCTTCTCTGCTACGAATAAAGCGTATATGATCCGGCAGAGATGCATCCTCTCCACGCTCTTCGACATTAAGTGCTGTAATGTTAAAGCTAACACCCGTTCGGGGGTCTTCCACATTACCATTTTGATCAGGTGACACTACTGACTCCATGGGTTGTGCATAATCCACGTCAGTTAGCGTCAGTGAGGGGCCGCATGCAACCGTAAAAACAAGCAAGGTTGCCGCCGACAATTTCCCCAGAAAGCTGAGATGTTTTTTAGAGATCATTGTTTTGAGCATTAAATTTTGAATTGATCGTGATGTGTGTGTTTGTTTTTTTTATAGAAAAACGTTCTAACCTTCATTTGTAAAATCCTTCACTGCGCATATTTCCAGTGAAAATATCAAAAAAAACATCCGAATAAAAATAGCTGAAATCACAATTACCCATTGTCAGCCATATTATCATTAATTAAAAGAAAACTTTCAAGCTTTGTATCATACTTTTATCAGAGAATGAGTGGGTATGTCCGGATCAAGGAGTGAAACGCCATTCAGAAAAGATAACTCCAGAACAAACGAATAACCGACCACAACACCACCAAGCTTGTTGATCAGCCTGGTGGCAGCCAAAGCGGATCCGCCCGTTGCCATAAGATCATCATGAATGATCACCCGATCTCCGTGATGCAAAGCATCCCGATGTATTTCAAGTTGATCTGTACCGTACTCCAGTTCATAGGTTATCGAGATTTTGTCGGCAGGAAGCTTACCTTGTTTACGGATCGGAATAAATCCGGCGTTCAGATCGGTTGCCAGACGAGCTCCCAGAATGAACCCCCGCGACTCAATACCTGCAACAAAGTCCACATTTTCTCCCATAAAAGGCTCATAAAGCAATTGTGAGGTTAAGTTAAGCGTCTCCGGATCATTCAGAATCGGTGTTATATCCTTAAATACGATACCTTTTCGTGGAAAGTCCGGAATATCGCGGACTTTATTACGAATTATTGCAATGTTACGATGTTGTTGTTCTGCCATAAAATACGCTGCTTCTCCTTAATTTAATGCAAATTATAACAAATATGAGTTTTTTTTAAAATAACCAGAAAATCTCATTTTTTAGAGTGAATGCCATAATATTAATCTTCCTTTTCCAAGCATATGAATACTCCTGCCAGTTTTTCTCTGTCTGATCCGGAGATGCTCCATCACCGGTTCATGAAGCAAGCTCTGAATGAGGCTGAAAAGGCTGCCGAAGCCGGAGAAGTACCTGTCGGAGCGGTTATTGTTTATAATAACCGTATCATCGGTCGTGGTCACAATCAGGTCGAGTTACTGACAGATCCGACGGCACATGCCGAAATGATTGCCCTGTCGGCAGCACTGGAATACCTTGGAGAAAAATATTTACCCGACTGTACCCTGTATGTGACACTGGAACCCTGTCCCATGTGTGCCGGGGCTTTGGTATGGGCAAAACTTGGCAAAATGGTTTTCGCAGCTCTTGATGACAAAGCCGGGGCTTGCGGGAGTATTTTTAATATAGCCGCTCATCGCACTCTCAATCACCAAATCGAGATTATTCACGGCATTATGGAGAAAGAAAGCGAACACCTGCTGAGCAGCTTCTTTAGAGATTTACGCGGTGGCTGACAGGCCCTCTCCTTGAGCCTGTGGACGAGGATCACTCCAGGTTTTGGGGATCCGGGCCATTCGTATCCTTCACGCATCCGCCCCTGGAGGGATTATCAGTGGGATCAAAGTCCCCGGTTTTATGCAGGTGTTGATAAAGTCGATTATGCCGGATATATGAGATCACTTCCGGATGCAGTTGATCGATACCCGGCATCTCACCGGAAACAATAGCTCGTCGTATTTGGGTGGACGAAATATCCGTTTTGTTGTGTTTGCAGAATTGCACATTGAATGAATCCAGTTCCGATGGAATTTCACTTGAGACATTCGGTCGTTCCGCCACCAGCAGACCCGCATAACGGGCGATATTTTGATATTCGGCCCAAGTCGACAGCGTCTGCAACGTATCGGTTCCGATACACAGATAAAAAACAGATCCGGGATTCCTCTCTTTTAAGCAGGAGAGTGTCTTCCAGGTATAATGGGGAGGCGGAATGTGTTTTTCCAGGTCGGATAATTTCAGATTCGGCTGCTCCTGGAAAGCAAGCTTCAGCATATCCCATCGATTCTGGAAAGGTGCCAGCTTTGAGACATTTTTATGTGGCGGGTTCGGTGTTACAACGATCCATATCTCATCGATCACCCCGGATGATAAAAAGGAGGATACCAGAGCCTCATGTCCCCGGTGAACGGGATTAAAAGTCCCGAAAAAGAGGCCGATGTTCATCTTTATCGTTCTGCCGTTACGGTTGCCAGCTCTGCAAGACCGTCAAGCGCTTCATTATAAAACTCTTCGGCCCTGTCACGGTGTTCTCCTCTCGGAAATATCTGAACATATTGCTGATAGCTGTCCACCGCCTCTTCAAAACGCTCCTGCTGCCTTTCCCGGACACTGTTTTCCGCATACCTTACATAGGTCTCGATTTTTCGCAACAGTGCCCTTTCAGTCCACCTGCTTTCCGGAAAATCTTCAACCGTCAGTTCATAATACAAGGCTGCCGAACGGTATTCACCGATACGAAAATACATTTCTGCAGCTTCAAATTTCTTTCTTGCCAGCTTGTCGCGCAGTTCATCCATATATTCATGCGCTTCATCAGCCAAATCTGAATCCGGATGCCGGGTTACAAACAGCTGGAAACGATCCAGTGCCGTATAGGTGTCGGTCTGGTCAAGGTTATACCTGGGGCTCATCATATAGTAGGAATATGCCTCCATAAACTCCGCCTCTATTCGCCGTTCGTCATTGGTATAGGTCCTTGAAAATCTTTGAAATTCACTTGCTGCAAGCAGAAATGAGTTGTTATTGAAATGACTTTGGGCCAGGTAAAACTGTGCGTCGGCAGCTAATGCCGTACCCCGGGAAATGGATAAAACCACCTCAAAAGCCTCGGCGGCACGGGAGTAACGTTCTGCATCGTACAAGCTCATGGCCTTTTCAAAAGCCACCTCAGCGGAATCACCACGTTGTATGGTGTGACTTGATCCGCACGACATTAGAGTGATCAACAGTACGGAAAAGGCGATAATCTTGCCAAATGTATTCATATGGAATTTTGTCATAATCTTAACGACTTCAATTGTTTCTTACCTTTAACTTATCCAGCAGCATATTTATTTCCCTGCGATAAGCCGAATTCTCAAACTCTTCCAGCTTCTGTGAAGCGATATTGTAGTGCTCTGTAATGAGTGCAATGGCTTCATCAATCACACCAAGATCATGGTATATTCGTATCACCCTCAGTATATCACCTTCATCAGCCGTTTTGTTCCCATACAGCTGTTTAAGCAGTTTGCGGTCAACATCGTCGGCCCGTTCCAATGCAAGAATGGAAAGGCAGGTTTTCTTCCCTTCAACGATGTCGCCACCTACTTTTTTTCCAAAGGTTTCCGAATCACCTGTCGCGTCGAGCAAATCATCCTGAATCTGAAATGCGAGTCCGGCATGGTGTCCGATTTCACCACAATCCTTGATGGTTTTTGCATCAGATCCCGCAACCATGGCCCCCATCTGCATGGAGCATTGAATCAGTGCGGCGGTTTTGGCCCGGATCATTTGCAGGTATTCCTGAACCGAGACCCGGTCACGCTTCTGGAATGCCATATCCAGAGCCTGTCCGTCACAAACGGTCTGCACTGCGTCCAGAAACCGCCTTGTAAGCTCTGCCTTCAATCTGTCCGACTCCGGTCCGGGTCTGTCGAAGGCAACCAGCTGTTTCATGGCCAGCACAAAGAGTACATCACCGGATAAAATTGCCGAAGATTGATCCCACTTCCGGTGTACGGTGGCCATGCCGCGCCTGGTCTCGGCATGATCCATTATGTCATCATGTACCAGCGTGAAATTGTGGAGCATCTCAACGGCTATTGCCGGAGGAAGAGCTTTAGAGGGATCGGTTCCACACAAACCGGCCGTCAGCAACACCAGTTTAGGCCGGAGGCGTTTGCCTCCCATTTCCAGGGTATACCTGACCGGATTGTATAAACCGGAAGGCTCTTCCGGAATCTCAACAGCATCAAATCCGGTTTTGATCAGAGAGTCAAGTTGTTTCTGTATATCTTGCAATAGATATCCTGGCGGTTTATATCAATATTTTCGGATGCAAATATACAAAAAAACAACTGTCTTTAACGAAAATTAACTCTCCGAAGATGAATCATATCCAGATCCGTGGGTCTCTCACATCCAAGTAAGCACAATATTATCCGAAATTCTTCTTCCCATCTCCGATACATCTTTTCCAATCCTTCATATCCCTTTTCTCTGACCACCTGCAATACCGGTTGGGCCGTCGCCGCTATCACAGCTCCCATGCACAGACTTTTTGCGATATCCTCACTTCCGCGAATGCCACCTGATGCTATCAACTCACATCGGTTTTCCACCCGGTCTTTAGAAGAAAGCAGTGCATCAACAGTCGGAATTCCCCACTCATCCGTAAAATGCGGCTCCTGTAATTCATTTCGTATATTCTCCACTTTCCCCCAGCTGGTACCGCCGGAGCCGGCAACATCAACCGCCGATACCCCGCAATCAATCAACTGTTCGATAACACCGGATGAAAGTCCCGCACCGGTTTCCTTAACAATCACCGGCATTTCCACCTCACCTGCCAGCGTTCGAATACCTTCTCTTATGCCGCTGAAATTGCGGCTTCCACTTTTTTGGCGCAGCTCCTGCAGGGGATTAAGATGTACAATGACAGCATCGGCCCTGATAGAATCAACCAGCAGCCGAATCTGATCGGATGAGAGACCGTCGATAAGTTGCGCACCTCCGATATTGGATGCGATGAAGGCTGATGGTGCTTCTTTTCTCACTACCGAATAGGTAGCCTCAAGGGATGAATCTTCGAGCATGGCCCGCTGGCTTCCAACTCCGAACGGCAGGTTATAGCGCTCGCAGAAGGCTGCTATCACAGTGTTCACAGCGACGGCATCCTGGTGCCCGCCGGTCATGGACGAAATGAAAAGCGGAAACCCGAACCAGCGATTTAAAAAGCGGGTTTCACATGTAATATCATCAAAATTTATTTCGGGAAGCGCATTGTGGACAAAATCATATTGTTCAAAACCCGCCGTCTTATGATATCCTGCCTTTCCCCTTGCTGTAATATCAATATGATCTTTTTTCCGTTTACCGGTATCATCCATCTTATGTGGATCTAATCCTCTGTTATCGTTATTTCAATCGGAATACACGCTCGTTGATCGATCACTCCGAAAATTCCTTCAACCGGGCTTGCGTTTTCCCTGAGCACGATACACCGGTACAAAAGAGCAAGCCTCTCCATACATCAACCTGTCCACGTAAGGTAACAGTTTCTGGGTTGCATATAAATAGACAGACGGAGGAAGTTCAATATCAGAACAGCCTTTCAGCAATACTCTTTTTCCGGCATAATCGGACCAATCTTCTTCATCCAGGGCTTGCCGGAAACGTTCAAATACCACATCATCCGGTTTCCCGAAAACAACATCCGCAGCGATATCTTTGGCATGGGCTGCTACAAGCATATACGCCCAGGAAGCGATAATGGCATCCGTGGAACAATAAACAGCCAGTACTTTTCCATGGTACTGTGACCAGTCATGCTCTTCAAGGGTGTCCCGAAACGCTTTCTCCCTCAGAATAAATTCCATGTGAAGGTACTCTTTGAGATCAAATGCAACGATATCCACATCCGAGTACCAATTCTGTAAATCCAGAGTCACCAGTCCGGATTTGGCTACCTTGTTTTCAATTACGGTATCCTGACGTTCCATATTGGATCATTAGTGTATTAAACAGAAAACGATTCACCACACGAGCATGTTCTCGCCGCATTGGGGTTGACGAAATGAAAACCCTTGCCCTCAAGTCCGTCGGAGTAGTCAAGCTCGGTTCCCGCAAGGTAAAGAAAACTTCGCATATCGATCACCACGCGGATATCGTTCACTACAAACTCTTTGTCCTTGCGCTCTTCGGATGCGCCGTTTTCATCAAAATCGAGTTGATAAGTTAAACCGGAGCATCCCCCGCCAACCACTCCGACCCGAAGCGCCGTGTCTTCGTCGGCTCCTTCCTGAGAGCGTATTTCCAGGATGCGGTCCCGCGCCTTTTCACTGATTTTGATAGCCATATCACACTGATTCTTTTGTTTCGTTATACCGATTCAATCCGGATATTGGGGTCAATTCGTCTCGCCATACTTTCAATGGCATACAGTGTTCCGCTGGTAGCTGTTGGACAGGTACCGCATGCCCCCTGATAATGTACCTTCAGTACATCGTTGTCCAGCCCAACGACTTTTAAGCCTCCGCCATCGGCCAGAAGATAAGGTCTTACCTGCTCGTCCAGCATTTTGTTGATCTCGGCCAGACGCGGATCATCAGATTTTTGTGCCTCCTCACTTACATTGACATTGGGATCATCGGTCTCGAGCTGTTCAATCGGCTCCGCCTCCCTGATGGGTGGTGCCAGCTGCCTCAGTAACGTATTCCAGTCGATTCCTCCATCCTGGGTAATGGTAACGTATCGGTCCACATAATAGACCGATATGACATGGGGAATATTGAACAATTCGGTTGCAAAGGGGTCCGCCTTGGCCTCTTCAGGGGCTTCGTAAGAACGGGTTACCCCCTGGGAGATGGGTTCTCTCAGAACGAATCGCATGGCATCCGGGTTCGGAGTGCGTTCTATTTCGGCTATTTTAGGCATAAAATCAGATTTTAAGTTTCAATTTCACAGAATAAACGATTACCTGCGTACAGTATTTCAACTCATTCGGTAGTTACTTTTTCCTGACCTTCCAGTGCCGCGTGGAGGGTGTGCCATGACAGGGTGGCACATTTTACGCGTGCCGGCAGGTTTCTGACTCCGGCGAATATCTTTAACCGGCCGAGATCATTGGGTTCGGTTTCCGGGTCAAGCTTGCCCTGAGCCATATCATGAAACTGGTGAAAAAGGGCTTCAATCTCGCTTACTTGCTTGCCTTTAACCACCGTTGTCATCATAGACGCCGATGCCTTGGAAATGGCACACCCCTCCCCGACAAAAGTAACATCGGTCACAGTGTCGTTTTCATCGATGTTAACAAATATCTTGTACTTGTCACCACAGAGGGGATTGTGCCCCAAAGCTTCATGATCCGAAGGATCAAGTACCCGGTAATTTCTGGGTGTTTTATTGTGATCCAGTAAAACCTGCTGATAAAGTTGGCTTGTCTTGTCGTTCATGAGCCGAATTTAAATAGGGAATACGATTTATCGGAATATCTCTACAGCCTTATGCAGTGCGGCTGTAAGCTGATCGATTTCTTCTTTTCTGTTATACATGGCCATGGATGCCCGGGTAGTTGCAACCACCCCCAGCCTCTCCATGAGAGGTTGTGTACAATGGTGCCCCGTCCGGACGGCCACCCCTTCCAGATCGAGGATCGTTCCGATATCATGGGGATGGATATCCTCCATGACAAATGAAACAACCGAGGATTTTTCCGCTGCCCTGCCGATGATACGCAAGCCGTCAACCGCTGAAAGCTGTTCGGTGGCATACCTGAGCAAATCCTGCTCCTTCTGATGTATGTTCTCATAGCCCACCGATCGAATATACTCGGCAGCTTTACCCATTCCGATGGCTCCGGAAATATTGGGCGTGCCGGCTTCGAATTTATAGGGAAGATCGTTGAACAGCACCTCTTCAAATGATACACTGAGTATCATATCACCACCGCCCCGGTACGGAGGTAACGTCTTCAGCATCTCCTCTTTGCCGTAAAGAATCCCGATGCCTGTCGGACCGTACATTTTGTGTCCGGATGTTGCATAAAAATCACAATCGATCTGCTGCACATCCACCGGCATATGGGAGACCGCCTGGGCGCCGTCCACCAGTACCGGTACATCATGATCATGGGCAATTCGCGTGACCTCAGCTACCGGGTTGATGGTTCCGAGAGTGTTTGATACATGGACAATACCGACCAGTTTTGTGCGATCGGAAAACATGGAAGCATAAGCCTCCAGGTCCAGTTCTCCGTCATCACTGACCGGTACCACCTTCAGTACAGCCTTTTTTTCATCGCAGAGCATACGCCAGGGCACAATATTGGAATGGTGCTCCATGGTGCTGATGATGATTTCGTCCCCTTCTCCGATGCGGGACCGGCCATAGGTCTGCATCACCAAGTTGATCGCGTCGGTCGTGCCCGAAGTGAAAATAATCTCCTTGTTGTTGCGGGCATTGATCAATCCCCTGATCGTCTCCCGGGCGTTTTCCATCGCCTCGGTGGCCTCCTGGCTGAGCAGGTGCACCCCGCGATGGACATTGGAATGGCAGCGCCTGTGATATTCGGTGTAAGCCTCAATAACGGATTCCGGCATCTGGCTGGAAGCCGCATTATCCAGGTACGCCAGCGGCTTGCCGTGGACTTCCCGGCGAAGAACCGGGAAGTCGTCACGACATAGATCAATATCGACGCTGTTCGTACGCTGTTTCAGATATGTGGACGTGTCTGTCATCAGACAAGTTGCTTGATGGAATTACTTGCTTTAGTAAACTTCTCCACTTCCTTGCTGAGCCGCTCCTGGATGGATGCGACCGGAATGGATTCGATTACATCAAGGGCAAATCCATAGGTGAGAATTTCACGGGTTTGTGATTCATGAAGTCCTCTTGTTTTAAGATAGAAGACTTGATCAGGATCCAGCTGTCCGATGGTTGCCCCGTGGCTGCAGGAGACATCGTCGGCAAAAATCTCCAGCTGCGGTTTGGCATAGGCCGTACCGCTGTCGGAAAGCTGCAGGTTCCGGTTTTCCTGGAATGCATCGGTTTTCTGGGCATCCTGCCGCACAAATATCTTCCCGTTGAACACGGATGTGCCTTCATCATCGATGATACACTTATGCAGCTGATGGCTGGTGCAGTTGGGCATGGTATGATCCATGATGCTGTGTGTATCCGAAAGCTGATCTCCATTCACCATGACCAGTCCGTCAAGCGTTGCGTGGGTGTTTTCATCGGTGAGAACGGCCTTGACATCGCTTCGCGACAGCTGTGAACCCAGCTGTACGGCATAGGACTTGTAGTTACTGTCCCGGCTTATATCGGCGGCCAGTCGTGAAATATGATAAGCCTTCCTGCTGTCCCGTTGCAGCTTCACATGGGTCATATGTGAGTTCTCTGCAAGTTTGATTTCGGAGACGGGTGCATTGAAATAGACATTGTCACCGAAACCGACATGATCCTCCACGACGGTGATTTCGCTGGACCGTTCACCGACTACCAGACACCTCGGTGTCATGAAATACTGTTCCTTTTCATCCGTATTGATAAACAGCAACTGGATGGGGTCCTCGATTTTCACGGAGGCGGGAACATGGATAAACGCTCCGTCCCTGAAGACCGATGTATTCAAAGGTACGAACGGATCATCCTCCCACCGGGCATATTGGCCAATGTGCTCCAGAGCTACCGGATTTCCTTCATCGAGGACATCGGCGAGGTTGGCCACAATCACCCCCTGGGGAAGCTTGTCGGTCTTGGACCACTTCTCACTGTACACCCCGTTGATGAAGGTCAGATGATGGTGCTCGGCCTCCGGATAAATATAATCGGCAATATTATCGGGAAGATCGGGCTGTGCTATTTCGGCGGCCGGAATAAATGATTCCCTGCTGAGTTTTTTCAAAGAGCAGTACTTCCACTCCTCATGACGCGTTGTGGGCAGATCCCGACCGGTAATATCATCTGCCGCTTTCCTGCGCAGTTCCGTCACCCGGTCATAACCCGTTTGCATCGGACCGTGACTGTCTATCATCCGGTCCAAAAAGTTAGTCTCTTTGGTGATATCTGTCATTACTTGGCCTCTCCGTTTACTTCTGTTTTTGCAGTTACCCACTCATATCCATGCTCTTCCAGTTTAATGGCCAGCTCTTTTCCGCCGGATTTCTGAATCTGTCCGTTGACCAATACATGAACATAGTCAGGGGTGATATAGTTGAGGATTCGCTGGTAATGGGTAACAAGCATGACCGCATTCTCTTTGCCGGATAACTTGTTGATACCTTCTGATACGATTCTCAGAGCATCGATGTCCAGTCCGGAGTCGGTTTCATCGAGCAGCGAAAGCCTGGGGTTCAGTACGGCCATCTGGAGGATCTCGTTCCGCTTTTTTTCCCCACCGGAGAATCCGGCGTTTACATTGCGCTCCAGAAATTTGGCATCCATCTCTACCAGGTTGAGCTTCTCGGTGATATAGTCCTCAAACTCCAGCGGATCAAGCGGATCGAGTCCCTGCTCCTTGCGGATTTCATTATAGGATTCACGCATGAGCATGGAGTTGCTCACACCCGGAATTTCCACCGGATACTGAAATGCCATAAAAACCCCTTTACGGGCCCGTTCATCCGGATCCATTTCCGCGAGATCTTCACCTTCATAGATAATTTCGCCCCTGGTCACTTCATAAGAAGGGTGCCCGGCAATGATTTTTGCCAGTGTACTTTTCCCGCTTCCATTGGGACCCATGATGGCGTGTATTTCGCCTGCCTTGATTTCAAGATTGATTCCTTTGAGTATTTCTTCGCCTTCCACTGTGGCGTGGAGATTTTTAATTGTCAGCATGTTAGGTTCTAATCTGTTTGGATATCGTTATCGTTTTTATAAATGAGGTGTTCTGTGTTGCCCGCCGGTGTGCCCTCAAGGGTGCCAAAATCAACCGACACTGCCTTCAAGCTTGATACCCAGCAGTTTAATGGCTTCCACAGCAAATTCCATCGGCAGCTCTTTGAAGACCTCTTTACAGAAGCCGTTGATAATCAGCGAGACGGCATTCTCTTCGTCCAGGCCACGCTGCTGCAGGTAGAAGATCTGATCTTCCCCGATTTTGGAAGTGGTGGCCTCGTGTTCTACGCTGGAAGAGTTGTTTTTGGCTTCCAGATACGGGAACGTGTGCGCTCCGCAGCGGTCACCGATCAGCATGGAGTCACACACCGAATAGTTACGGGAGTTCTTGGCATTCGGCCCGATTTTCACCAAACCGCGATAGCTGTTTTGCGATTCACCTGCGGCGATTCCCTTGGAGATGATGGTGCTGTTGGTATTCTTTCCAAGGTGGATCATTTTGGTGCCGGTGTCGGCTTCCATTTTATCATTGGTCACCGCAACGGAGTAAAACTCACCGGTCGAGTTATCTCCTTTCATGATCACACTGGGGTATTTCCAGGTGATGGCGGAGCCGGTCTCCACCTGGGTCCACGAAATCTTGGAATGGTCACCCTTGCAGAGCCCCCGTTTGGTTACAAAGTTAAAGATACCGCCTACACCTTTTTCGTTACCGGAATACCAGTTCTGCACGGTGGAGTATTTGATCTGGGCATTGTCCAGTGCCACGAGTTCAACCACAGCGGCGTGCAGCTGGTTTTTGCTGAACATCGGCGCGGTGCACCCTTCCAGGTAACTGACGAAACTGTCTTCTTCGGCCACGATGAGCGTTCGCTCAAACTGACCCGACTCCTCGTTATTGATCCGGAAGTAGGTGGACAGTTCCATCGGGCTCACAACCCCTTTCGGCACGTAGCAGAACGAGCCGTCGGAAAAGACCGCAGAGTTCATCGCAGCAAAGAAGTTATCGTTATAAGGAACCACCGATCCCATATATTCTTTGATCAGATCCGGATACTTCTGCACCGCCTCGGATAAGGAGCAGAAAATCACACCCGCTTCAGCCAGCTTTTCCTTGAATGTTGTTGCAACCGAAACACTGTCAAATACCGCATCAACAGCCACTCCGGCCAGCATTTTCTGTTCTGAAAGGGGGATACCCAGCTTCTCATAGGTTTCCAGTATCTCAGGATCCACCTCATCGAGGCTGTCAAGCTGAGGCTTTTTCTTGGGTGACGAGTAAAACTGGATGTCGTCGTAATTGATTTTCGGATAGTTGATATTCGCCCAGAGCGGATCCTTCATCGTCTTCCAGTTGCGATAGGCTTTCAGACGAAATTCACGCAGGAAATCCGGCTCTTCCTTGATATCGGAAATCATGTTGACGATATCTTCATTCAACCCTTTCGGGAAGTAGTCGTATTCAACATTGGTCTTGAAACCGTACTTGTACGGCTGCTTGACCATGCTCTCTATGGTTTGGGTATCACTCATAATGGAAAACAATTAATTTGGCAGGTGTTCCGATTCTGCTGTAGTTTGATAAAAGACGCCGGGAACCGTTTCCCGGATATACGCCTTGAATTGATTCTTTGACTTGCCTGGTGCAATGTTCTTAACCACATCAATGCACCGAGAAGTTCCTTATTTTTAAACAATCTAAATATAAAGAAAAACGAGCTCTAAATCGAATGAAATTATGGCAGGACCAAATCTCTGTTACCCGAGAAACCGGGATCCTGAGCTCTGTCATGTAATCTGCGGGAAGTGAACGGCACGTTTCGCTGAAGGTATTGTTCAATGTCCCCGGTTGTTTGTGCGCCCTCCTGTAATGCTTCAAAAAAGTGCCAGGTAAAGATGTTATAGGGATAGGCCCGGCGTCCATTCATTCCGGAATAGGGTTCGGAAACCTGACCCGGTTGTGCTGCCCAGAAGACTGCACTCCTTGATCTGGATTCCGGTGGCAGAGCAGAAGCTAGTGCATCCAGCTGCGGCTGAGGCGACCGGATTTCCGGCCGGCTCGAGAATCCGAATACAGAGCCCCGTGACCAGTCTGTATCCAGTACCAGCACCGTTTGCCGGGCTCTGATTTTCCCCAGGGTTTCAGCAATTTCTCCCAGAGGTATGAGCTGTTGATCTATTTCACCGGGATCATAATCCACGGGAAGCAAATAGCGGCGGTCATCTTCATCTGTAAAAGCATGACCGAAATAATAGACGAACAGATCGGACTCATCCATGTTCAGGTGCCGGCCGCCAATCATAAGGGAATCGCTCTCGGCCAGCAACTGCTGCATCTCCCCACCGGTCATATTTTCAAAGACGAGGATGTTGTCTGAATAATATCCCATGACCCGATTCAGATACAAGGCCGCCAACTCCCCTGTTCTTGATGCATAGGGCAGTGATCTGACCGGTTCACGATAATCGGAATTAATAATTACAATGGCGATGCCGTCGGGATTACTCCGGCGGTTATCCGGCAGATCCCGCTCTATTTCGAGATCCCCGAACACCGGTTCATCGGCTTGTACCACAAACTCTTCAATATCTGCCGTATCTGTCATCTGCCAGATTTGCCGGGTATGCTCTTTCAGGACATAAGCCGGACCATCCGATCTCAGTATCCTGTACCAACGATCATCCACTTCAGTCAAAAGTGGAAACCTGCTTTCGGCTTCTACATGTCTGATAATATTATTCGTCAGAATAGCCGGCGCCGACCGGAGAGGAACCCCGGAATTGACAACCTCCACAAACTTCTGCATGAAATCAGGTACCGGATAATGTCGGTTGAAAGTAATCTCCTGATACTGAACCTGTACGTCCAATCCCGTTGTATCACTGATGGGAAGTTGCTTAAATCCAGCCTGTTGCCCCAGGTGAATGGACACCCTGTTCTCCCGGATCGGTATCTGCTTTTCGGTGATCAGCGTATCCTGACCACGGACCATGGTAAGCCGGGCGGCCTCTTCTTCCGTCAGTGAAGCGGGGATGGTATCATTTTGAACCACCGTATCCATTTGCTGCAGCAAACGCCGCTCACCGGCCGGTCTTGGCTCTCCAACCGGCTTCATCGACATAAAAGCGGCGGCTCCAAGACCGGCAGAAGCTGCGTTCAGGATAATCCTTTCCCGGTCCGAGAGTTGATCAGCACCATTCCTGGAAAAGTTGGAAAAATAAACTCCAAATCCCATACCCGCCAATCCAAGCGTCATATAACCATATCTGGGACGGTAACGCTGAATATATCTTTCAGAAACCAGATGCCTGTTGTACTGCAATTGCCGCTCCATCACAAAATCCAGTGACAGTACCGGACTCTGGGGAGTAGGTGTGGCAGCCGGAACAAAAAGGCGTTCTTCGGATACCACCACCTCCGAATCGGGGTCCGGTGTCGGTTCCTCCTTAACAACCCATGCGGATGTGGTGCATCCTGTACATACCCTGGCAATCACACAAGCCATAAGAACCTTCAAGACAAGGGAACTGTAATTCCGAAATAAACTTGCGAAACCAACCTGAAAGGCATGAAAAACAGTAGTAATATACGGTGTCACTTCTGATCCGATATCTTGAATGATTAATGTTTCGGATATAAGAGCGGCGGCTGTCCTTCTCTTATACCAAAGATACGGTATGTTGAGGACGGGAACAGAAAAAAAACTGCTTAAAAAAATTTACCCGTCCGGAATAAAATCTTCCGGCTATCTGCAAATCCGGATAATCTAAATAGTTTCATGTAAACATGTATATATAAAAGCGCTTTTCCTTTATTTTCAAAAGGATTTTCGCTTGATAACGGTTGCAATTAGTAAATGTTCTTCTTTTATTTTTTTAACCAATAATGAAACGGATAGTATAATTAAACGCCAGAACAGCCTGTGGTTCTGGGAAGTATAGTTCCAACTCAACTATTGACGTAGTCGGTTTTAGAAAAAATTCAACTAAATAATTAGGGGTTTATTATGGCAGAGAACAAATCAGGCATGCAATCATTAACGTCCGAATCCCGCATTTTTCCACCTCCGGAAAATATTCGGAAAAATGCATGGATCAAATCGATGGATCAATACAAGGATATGTGGGACCGTTCCATCAACGACCCTGACGGTTTTTGGCTGGAACAGGCCAGGGAGTTGGATTGGTTTACATTTCCAACAAAATCTCTTGAATACACCTGGAACACCAAAAAGCGCATCATTAAACACACCTGGTTTGAGGATGGTGAATTAAACGTCTCATACAACTGCCTTGACCGGCATATGGGAACTTCCCGTGAAAATAAAACCGCCATCCTCTGGCAGGGGGAAGACGAAAATAATGTAAAAAAATTCACTTTCAAGGAACTGCACAAAGAGGTCGGCAAATTTGCGAATGTCCTCAAGGATAAGGGAATTCAAAAAGGCGACCGCATCGCCATTTATATGCCGATGGTTCCGGAACTCACCATAGTCATGCTGGCCTGTACGCGGATCGGAGCTATTCACTCGGTTATATTCGGCGGTTTCAGCGCCGATGCTATTAAAGGCCGTGTCAATGACTCCGACTGCAAAATGCTGATAACATCCAATGTCTCCCTGCGGGGTGGCAAGCATATCCCCCTGAAAAAAATCAGTGACGAAGCCCTTGAAGACTGCCCGACCATTGAGAACGTGGTGGTGGTCAAGGTCAATGACGAACCATGCAACATGGAAGAAGGGCGTGATCTCTGGTATCATGAAGAGATGGCAAACGCCGACCCCGATTGCCCACCGGAAAAGATGAATGCCGAAGATCCGTTATTCATTCTCTATACGTCCGGATCTACCGGCAAGCCCAAGGGGGTGGTCCATACAACCGGCGGTTACCTGCTTCAAGTGGCGCTGACCCACAAACACGTCTTCAATGTACAAGAAGATGAAATCTACTGGTGTACAGCCGATATCGGCTGGGTAACCGGTCACAGCTACATCGTGTACGGTCCGTTGGCCAATGGCACGACCAGCCTGATGTTTGAAGGAGTGCCGACATACCCTGATCCCGGACGATTCTGGCATATATGTGATAAATTCAAAGTGACATCCTTTTACACGGCACCCACCGCCATACGCGCACTTATGCGTCAAGGGGACGAATGGGTGATGAAATACAAGCTGGATTCCCTCAGGATTCTGGGATCGGTCGGCGAGCCGATCAATCCCGAAGCGTGGATGTGGTACTTCAAAAATGTCGGGCGTGAACGCTGTCCGATTATGGATACCTGGTGGCAAACCGAGACCGGCGGCTTCATGATTACTCCCCTGCCCGGTGCCATGTCACTTAAACCGGGAAGTGCCTCCAAACCGTATTTCGGCGTTGCCCCGGTGTTGTTGCGTGATGACGGCACAGAATGTGACCTCAACGAAGGCGGCAAACTCTGTATCCGCAAACCATGGCCAGGCATGATGCGCACCATGTGGGGTGACCATGACCGCTTCATTGATACCTATTTTTCCATATTTGAAGATCTCTACTTCACCGGAGATGGTTGTCGCATAGATGATGACGGCGATTACTGGCTTATGGGACGCATAGACGATGTCGTTAACGTCTCCGGACACCGTATCGGTACCGCAGAGGTGGAAAGTGCGCTGGTCAGCCATGCCAAAGTGGCCGAGGCAGCGGTTACTCCCGTCCCGCACGAGATCAAAGGACAGGGACTCTATGCCTATGTCACTCTCAATGAAGGCATTGAGGAAAGCGATGAGCTGAAAGAAGAGCTGATCAAGCACGTACGCAAGGAGATCGGTCCGATTGCAACTCCGGAGGCCATTCAATTTGCCCCATCTCTGCCGAAAACGCGATCGGGTAAAATCATGAGACGAATCCTCCGCAAAATCGCTGAAAAAGACACCAGCAACCTGGGTGACACCTCAACGCTGGCCGATCCCGGAGTGGTCGAAAGCCTTATCGCCAATCGCGGAAAGTAAATTATTGGTTGTTTGTTCTATCAAGCAGTTCGGGTGGATAAACCGTTTGCGGGGTTTATCCACCCCGATTTTATTAATCTGCTAACGCTACCAAATTATTATTACCTCTGCATCGCCGTTTAATGAAGATGCATCACCCTCGCTGTACACCTCTAAAATTCCTTGGGAGGGGAAATTCGTATGAACGCAAAGCATGTTATGAACCGATGGTGGGTAGTTGTCGGGGCGCTGGTTATTCAAATCAGCCTCGGCGCAGTGTATATCTGGAGTGTATTTCAGACACCGCTTTTAGAGGCTTTTCCGGAGTGGACAGAAACCCAGGTTACATTACCGGCACAAATTGTCCTTGCGGCATTTGCCCTCGCTGTAATTGTCGGCGGACGCATCCAGGACCGGCTTGGTCCCCGGATTGTAGCCACGGCAGGGGGCATTATTCTTGGAAGCGGACTCATCCTTGCGCGTTTTGCCGGGGAGTTTGAACCCACAACAGCTCTTGTATGGCTGATTATAACCTATTCCGTACTGGGAGGTATAGGAATTGGTGTCGCATATGTATGCCCGATAGCTACCTGCGTCAAATGGTTCCCGGACAAACGCGGACTGATCACCGGACTGGCCGTTGCGGGATTTGGAGCCGGTGCGTTTTTCTTTGCACCGCTGGCACAGTCACTCGTCTGTGAGGATCCCTATCAACTGTTTAATGCGGCACTATTTCAAATGCCGAATGTTGGTGTTTTCAATACATTCTTGATTCTTGGTATCATTTTTCTTGTCGTAGTAACAGGTGGTGCACAACTGCTTCGCAATCCCCCGGAAGGTTATTCCCCGCCGGGATGGACACCTCCTGAAACAGGAACCCAGGCAAATGCACAAAATGTCAATTATTCTCCATCGGAAATGCTGAAAACGCCGGCCTTCTGGGTGCTTTGGATTACCTATTTTGCCGGTTGCACTGCGGGACTCCTGATCATCATGAAAGCCTCTCCGATATGGCAGTCTTTCGCACTTGAATCCATGTCCACGCCCGTTTCGGCGGAAGCTTTTCTCAGTGTATCCGGCGCAGGAGCTGTCGCCGTCTCCGTATTGGCCATATTCAATTCCGCCGGACGCATTTTGTGGGGTAAAGTCTCCGATACCCTCGATCGCAGAACCACTTTGGCGATCATGTTCGTCCTGTGCGGGGTTGCGATGCTGACACTGGACTGGATGCGAGTTTATCCACTCTACCTGACCGGCATCAGTGTTGTCGGTCTGTGTTTCGGCGGCTATCTGGCACTATACCCGGCAGTGACCGCCGACTTCTTCGGTACGAAACATATCGGTGCCAATTACGGCTGGATGTTTACCGCTTACGGTGTCGGCGGACTGGCAGGACCCTATCTGGCGGCCAGACTGATGCAGGTCGTCGACCATATACCTTACTACACCCGATGCCCGGTGGAAGGTGTCTTGCTCGAAAAAGTCTTTGCCCTCGGTGATTACCGGCTTGCATTCTGGACGGCGGGCATTGCATGCCTGATCGCAGCCGTTCTTATTACTCAGTTAAAACCGAACAAGCCTAAACCGGATCAGGACTAAGGCAACGACCAGATTCAGCATACTCTGACTTCAGCCTCCTGAGCATCATGCTTCGTATGGCTGAAGTCAGAACCGATATACACTCCCCAGGCCCAGGATGTGTCTGATTTTAAAATTCTCCTCCCCGGAGGCATCGGAGAGCCAAAGCGGAAGATCGTAACGAATGAAAAAACCCCTGTCCTGTCCCAGGTAATCAGGGATATTCAGAGATAACATAAAGCCGGCTCCGGCATTAAACTTGAGATCCTGCCACTCTGACTGCTCATTCAGAAATCCTGCATCAGAAAAGAGATAGGACTCCAACCTTAAAAGGTCGCCCATATAGGGTATACCGGATAACAGGGCGTTGAGCGGATTGGGATAATAAACATCGAGATTAAAAGCTAATGCGTGTTGAATCCATGCTGTTAATCCCTGCTCCAGTTGTTCCGTTGTCTGAAAGGTAAATCCCCTCAGTCCGGGTCCGCCCGGTATGTGTACCCATCCGGATTCCATCCATCCCTGTGGAACCGTTCCCCTGGCCCGGGTCAAGCGGGAATCGATCCTGTCAAATGCAGCAGCATCGGATGCCAGATAGCGGTGTTCCCCGGGTAGCGCATTGGAGGACGTACCGGCAAAAAGGCGTGAGCGTACATAAAATCGGGAGGATATCTCAATTTGCTGCAGTGCCTGCAGATGAATTTGGCCGAATAATCCTTCCATTCCAAGAGCTTCGGGGCGGTCGGCCGGCTGACCCTGAAAATCGACATAGTCCGAACCCGATCCGCCGGGTACACCGGATATGGCGGAAAGAGAGAGCGTCCAGCGTCCCAGTGCATTCCGGTCTCTTTTGCGAATGCGGGTTCGCAGATAATACACCGGATCATCCTGCCACAGTGATTCATACAAAAGATAATCGTTATCAAACCGGCGGTAAAAACCACCCATGACATGCAAGTCCAGTGACACGAATTCATCAAAGCCGGGCTGCCAGCGTTTGCGGAATCCGGTTTCATGATGATGTAATCCGGCACGCACACTGCTGAACAGGGAAAAAGCCCCCTCACTGTTGCGACGCGATATGGCATCAATGGGGTGGACATAAGAGAGATCGTAGGAGACCGGTACGTCGGGAAAACGCGTACCGATGCTGAAGCCACCGTTCAGCCGGTGCGGTCCGTCCAGAAACGTTCGCGGATCTTCACCCCGGAAGCGGACACCCACCTGAACTCCGTCAACCGCATTAAACCACAGATCCGGTGCAACCCTGAGCTCATAAGATTCCGCAGAAACCAATTGTGCTTGAACAGTAGGTGCAAAGCCGAAAAAAAGTCCGGATATGAGGAATAACACTACATAAGGAGTGATGAATTTTGGGCGGTAAAATCTCAGCGGTTTCATAGTAAAAGTTATGTAATTTTCCTTCATTGCTATATAACAGGAAGGTATCGCAAAGGTAAAATACTTTAGTATTATCCAATTGGCACTATATAATCCTGCATTACGGCAAAATTTCCGATTGGTATACGGATAAACATCAATTAACCTCATTGCCTCTATGTTACACTTTATCATTCATTCTGATCAAAAACGCTCAATATTACCACAAAGAGTCTCCGGGTCAGTACCTGTTATGCGGAACAAGCACCCGTTAATGGCGCTCCTGACACTGTTAATTATTCATACGGGTCTATGGCAGCCGGGAATTGGACAAAACCCCGAATCCCGTCATCAAAACACCATGCCACATCAACTTCATTCCGGATTCATGCATGCAGGCGCACCACAGCATGCTTTCCTTAACGCTCACAATTATACGGAAGCTTTCTTCGAATCCCGCGCAACCACAACCATGGATGAGATGGAAGATGATACCCTCTATGTAAATGAGTTCATTCTAACTCGTGATGTTGTGGAGCGGGAACCGGTAGACAGAGTAGAATCGTACTCGATGTCGGATGCCCGTGCATGGTGTTTTGTCCGGATTTACAACAGTGAAAAGATGCAGGATGTCTTTTTCAAATGGTACTACGAAGGCGAGTTGTATTTCGAAATGAACAGCAAAATCGGCGTTTCCCGTAACTGGCGCACTTATTCTTCTGTCGGTCTGCAACCGGGCGAATGGCAGGTCACCCTTGAAAACCGGCAAGGGCAAATTCTTGAGGAGCTGCAGTTTCGGGTCAACGAATAGCCGGGATAATATCACCCCGATTCGAATAATCATTACACCGATTCCGGGGTGACACTTTCCGGAGCGGCCCGGTCTGCAATACATTTGGATGCCAATCAGGCGTCAATGACCTTTCTATTGATATTCACCCCACGCCGTCCAACGCTGAAATAGGTGATATTCAGAGCTTCCATCCGATCAAGATCATAGAGGTTTCGTCCGTCAAAAATCACCGGCTGTTTCATTAATTTAAGGAAATTCTGGAAGTCGGGCCTGCGGAATTCATTCCACTCCGTGCTGATAATCAATGCATCGACATCCTTGAGTGCAGCTGTCTGATCCTCCACATATTCAACATGCGAGTTGACCTCCTCTCCAACGGCCGCAGGGAACGTCTTTTGCGCTTCCGGGTCGTAGGCTTTAACCCTGGCTCCCATGGCAACAAGTGCCTGAATGATATAGATGGCCGGAGCTTCACGGACATCATCGGTTTCGGGCTTGAAGGCAAGACCCCAAACACCGAACGTCTTCCCCTTGATATCACCGTTATAATAGCCTTTGATTTTTTCAACGATCGAAAGTTTTTGGTTGTCGTTGACCTCCATTACGGAATTAAGGATCTGAAAATCATAGCCATGCTGCCGGGCGGTATAATGCAGTGCCTGAACATCCTTTGGAAAGCAGCTTCCGCCAAAACCGATACCGGCAAAAAGAAAACGTTTCCCGATACGGGAATCGGTACCTATCCCCCTCCGCACATGGTCCACATTGGCCCCGACTCTCTCACAGAGATTGGCGATTTCATTCATAAAGGTGATCTTGGTGGCCAGAAATCCGTTCGCCGCATATTTAGTCATTTCCGCACTCCGCTCATCCATCACAATGATGGGGTTTCCGCTTCGTACAAAGGGCTCGTAAAGCTCTTTCATGATCTCAGCGGCCTTTTCACCGGAAGTACCGATCACAACCCGTTCCGGTTTCTGAAAATCCGTGACTGCCGCCCCCTCACGTAAAAACTCGGGGTTGGAAACAACATCAAAGGGGGTGTTTGTCTGTGATTCTATCGCCATACGCACTTTGTCGGCGGTGCCAACCGGGACAGTGCTCTTATTCACAATCACCTTGTATTCATCTATCAATTCCCCGATTTGCCCGGCAACCTTGAGTACCGAACTGAGGTCGGCCTCTCCATTAGCACCCGGTGGTGTAGGGAGACACAAAAAGATGATATCAGAAGCTTTTACGGCATCAGCCAGGCTGTCGGTAAATGTCATACGCTTCTCCCTGATGGCCCGGTTGAACAGGGTATCAAGTCCGGGCTCATAAATGGGAATCTGGCCCGCTTTCAGAGCGTTGAGCTTATCCTGGTTGTTATCAACACATATGACATGATTTCCTGAATCCGCGAAACAGGTGCCGGTAACCAAGCCGACATATCCGGTACCGATGACAGCAATATTCATAGTTTCAGAGGGCGTTAGGTGGACTATAGGTAATGATGAATATCGTCACCCCGTTAACATCAACGAGTGACATTGGGTTGCGAATTGCAACTTGTATACCGGAACAATATATCGATGTAACGGAGTTTTGACAAATTCCGGACGTAGTTATTGACGCTCAATATTCCGGATTTCCAGTTCAAGCAGTCCGGCGGGCACTTTCACTTTCACGACATCGCCCACTTCTTTGCCCAGCAGTGCCTTTCCAATGGGTGAATCAACCGAAATTTTCCCTTTACTGAAATCGGCTTCATCTTTGGAGACGAGTGTGTACTTCATCTCTTTATTCGTTTTTTTATTAAATATGGTGACCGTAGAAAGGACATACACTTTGGAAGTGTCGATATTTTTATCATCCAACACCCTTGAATTGGCCATTATCTGTTCGAGTTCGGATATCCGGGATTCCATTTTACCCTGGGCCTCTTTTGCGGCATCATACTCGGCGTTTTCACTGAGATCGCCGTGAGAACGGGCTTCATCAATCTGTCTGGCGATTTCTTTACGGCCACGCGTAACCAGGTCTCTGAGTTCTTCTTTCAATTTGTCGAATCCTTCTCGGGAAAGGTAGTTGATTTTCACGGTATTAAGGGATTTCTGGTTTGATGTTCGACTTACGGCAATAAAAAAGACCCGTTGGCTACAGTACTAAACCTGTATGCAACGGGTCACGAAAAGATGTATTATAAAAGCGGCACCTACTGGTAGTACGCTACTGTCTATCTGAAAACAAAAATAGAATTTATTCCTCAAAAACAAAATGCCGGACTGACCTGCATATGCCGAACAGCATCCGAAAGAAAACCACAAGGGAAATATCCGTAACCAACAACAGCCGGACTCCCCCGTTGATCCTGTCGAATATGGTTCTTTGGCTGCACAACGTACGAAGTATGCACAATGTCGGTTCGGCCTTCCGGACTGCCGATGCATTCGGTATTCACCAACTGTTTCTATCGGGTTATACTCCGGCACCACCCCGGGCCGAGATTTCCAAAACGGCACTTGGTGCGGATGAATCGGTCAAATGGTCTCACTCGGTTGAACCTGAACCGTATCTCTCATGGTGCCGGGATAATGGCTACATCCTCGCCGGGATGGAACAGACACACCAAAGCACCCTGTTGACAGAATACCGGCCCGCACCCGATGCCAGGCTCTGCATGGTCTTCGGCAACGAAGTAACCGGCGTTGATGCTTCCATACTGCATCATTGTGAGCCCATACTTGAAATACCCCTGTTCGGAACCAAACACTCATTAAACATCTCCGTCAGCATAGGCATTGCTCTTTACCATTTTCTGTAATAGCTCTTGCCTTCATCAGAGAAAACGCCGTATTTTTAATGAAAACCCGATTATTCCATGTGGTTACGATTGAGAAACCCGGTTAATACCGGACATCGGACCAGATTCCGGATGGCAGCACTGCTAACAACTATTTGGTCACTAACAGTGTTGAGCGGAATACTGTCTCCGGCTCCCGCCAGTGAAACTTCCTCTGCCCTCGACAGGGTGTCTACCGTTGAGCGCTCCGACGGCCTGGGTTATGTCGTCCGTTTTCATATGGAAAGTCGACCTGATTCGTTTCATATCTGGCAACCCAATCCCAAACTGATACAGCTTGCGCTCTACAAAGACGGTATTGTGTCTGATGAGATATCAACCGGCAATAACAATGGCGATGCCTTTGAAAACTTTTTCTATGAGGATATAGAGGGGGGAATCGGAGCGGATATCTACCTGAACGAAGGGGTCTATATGATTGCCGATGCCTATATGGATGCCAATGGCAGAGATCTGCTGATCGGACTTACCGAGGCTTCTCCCCATGATCTGGAGGTGCTTACCGACGGTCTTTACCCCATCTTCTGGGACGATCTGATGGAGGATGTAGATACCACTCCTGATCTGGCCCTTAACAACTGGGAGCAGCCCGATGAAGAACTGGACCGTGTGACGATAGATCCCGAACAGGCCGAACCCGATCCCACTTTCCTGCAGCTCAACCGTATCGTAATTGATGCCGGACACGGGGGGCGGGATCCCGGCGCCATGGGGGCGCACGGCACACGGGAAAAAGAGATAGCTCTTGCTGTAGCGCTGAAAGTCGGTGAATATATTGAGCAGAACCTCCCCGATATCGAAATCATATATACGCGAGACGATGACACCTTCATTCCCTTGCAGGAGCGTGGACAAATAGCCAATCAGGCCGAAGCGGATCTGTTTTTGTCCATTCATGCCAATGCCAATCAGAACCGGCATGCACACGGCACCGAAATTTACTTTTTGGGAATGCACCGAAGCCGGGAAGCCTTCGAAGTTATGAAAAAAGAGAACAGTGCGATCCGGTTTGAAGAAGAAGACGAACGTTCCGAGGAGCTAACGCCGGAACAGCTTGCCGTATATGAGTTGTCAAATATCGGCTTTATGGCCAGCAGCGAGATGCTGGCATCCAAAATGGACCGGCAGTTTGCCGATCGCGCCAAGCGACGTTCACGCGGAGTGAAACAAGCCGGTTTTATTGTCCTTTACCACGCCTCCATGCCGGCTATTCTTGTTGAACTGGGTTATATAACCAATCCCCAGGAGGCTCAGTTTCTAAGCAGTGAATACGGGCAGAGCATAATGGCATCAGCAATTTTCCGCTCTGTCAGGGACTACAAAGAGCGGTTGGAACGCAGCCGAAACAACACAGAACGATAGCATTACTCATCATCCACACGTTATTCAACAGTTACCCTGCCAGCGAATGGAAAAGCCCCTGATTATTGGAGTCGCCGGAGGCAGCGGCTCGGGAAAGACCACGGTCATCCACCACATCGTCGAGCATGTCGGAAAAGAGAATTTATCGCTGATAGCCCATGACGCCTATTACCGGGATCTGAAGCATCTTTCCTTCGAGGAACGAACCAAACAGAACTTTGACCACCCCGCATCGCTTGAAACGGAACTACTGATACGACACATCAAAGCGCTTAGTACCGGATATCGTGTCGATTGTCCCATTTATGACTTCAACAATCACATCCGGAAAGAAGAGACGCTAACCATTACCCCGAAAAAAATAATTCTGGTTGACGGTATCCTGATTTTCTATGAAAAGGAGTTGCGAAAACTGATGAATATCAAGCTATTCGTGGATACCGACGATGATGTCCGGCTGCTCCGCCGCCTGAAACGGGATATCTGTGAAAGAGGACGTTCAATTGAAGGAGTACTCGATCAATACGAACGATTCGTACGTCCCATGCACCTGGAGTTTGTTGAACCCACCAAGCGCTATGCCGACATCATCATCCCTCATGGAGGGGAAAATCAGATTGCCCTGCAGATGGTCAATGCGCTTATATTTGAAAAAATCCGGAACTGAAAACACTTTTCAGTTCACCAGGCTCCTCACCACCCCTTCCTCACTACCCCTCCTGTCTGCAGTAATCATTATAAAAAAGGTTTAAGAATCCGGACCGGGCTGCGATAACAAGAGAAAGACTGCCATATAGATAACGGTAATGAGTGTGGTGAGTTATGGTGCTGTCAAACGCGGTCGGGACCATGTGCGGTATTAAGAAGAAATTCAGCCTGAAGTCAATTCATAGTGCAATCTCATAATTTCATGCAGCTTACTGTGTATCAATCTATTATCCAGGTATGATGAACCCATTAAAAAAAATATTCTCCCGCAGGTTGCCGGCAGAGATGAGTAAAAGCCGCTGGACCGTAGGCAAAAAAATCGTCGCTTCTTCTTTGGGTATAGCCGGCATAACCATGATCGTCGGCATTCTCGCGATCATATCACTGAGAACTATCTACGGTTACACAGACAGCCTTGTCAATGAAAACCTTGCCGAATGGTCGGTTGCAAATACTATCGATAACAGAATCCAGGAAGCCGGAAATCATATGACCCGGTACCAGCTTAACTATGACCTGGAAGCGTGGGAATCCGCCCGAAATGAACTGGAAATACTCAGTGAACATCTGCAGCAGGCTCGTAACCTTGCAAATGAGGATGGCCGAGCCCATTTCCACGCACAACTGACAGATATTGAGCAAGCTCTTAATGAGTATCAAAGTTCAATTGAGGGATCCCGGGAGGCGGGAGACAACCTTTTGAACTACCGGAGGATGGTGGAGGAATCCTTCATCGATTTTGAAGAGAGTATGCTGGACTTTCTGGATGTACAAAACGATGATCTCGCAGCCGCCCTCGGTTCCGGTGGCAATCACACCCGTTCACTACTTGCCCAGTACAATGACGGACAGAAAATCCTTGGACATTTCAAAATACTGTACAAAGACCTTTGGCAAGCAGAAGCGACAAATGAAATGGAAAGGCTGCAGTCACTGGAATCCGAATTCAACACCATACGAAGTGATATGGGGGATCTGACCAACCGTGCTACCACCGGCATGGGTCAAACATTCCTGAGTATTGCCATGGCTACCCTGAATGACAATGTTGAAATCATCCGGGCCATGATATCGGCCCGGGAAAATTTCCATGAAGCCGACATGATCCGTTCCAGAGCCTATGACGACATTCTGAGTTATACCAATGACCTTACTACTGAGGTGCAACAATCCGTATACCATCAGGGAGAACTTACCAGGGCAACCGTTACCCGATACAGCTGGATTTTGGGACTTGCTTCACTCTTGTGTGTCATTGGTGCATATATCACAGGTTTTGGAATGAGCCGCTCCGTCAACGGTACATTGAGACGAATCATCGCCGGTCTGGACAATGGTGCCGATCAGGTGAACACGTCGGCCATGCAGCTGGCCAGATCAAGCCAGGATCTATCGGAGGGAGCAAGTGAACAGGCCGCCGGCCTTCAGGAGACATCCTCCTCCCTCGAACAGATTTTATCACAGACCAGGCAGACCGCCGATAATGCGGGGTCAGCCGAAAAAGCCATGAATGAGACCGAACCCCTGGTCAATCGGGGTGTGGAAGAGATGGACCGGATGTCCAAAGCCATGGACGAGATCAAGAACTCTTCTGAAGAAACATCAAAGATCATTCAAACCATTGACAACATTGCCTTTCAGACAAATTTACTGGCTCTTAATGCCGCTGTGGAAGCCGCCAGGGCCGGTGATGCAGGCAAGGGGTTCGCCGTTGTAGCTGAAGAAGTTCGTAACCTGGCACAACGCAGCGCCGAAGCTGCCCGCAGTACAGCGGAGTTAATTGAAAAGTCCCAGTCCAATACAGATCGCGGTGCTTCCCTGGCCCGGGAAGTATCGGTTGACCTCCATGAAATCAAGGAGAGTGTCATGAATGTGAGCACAATCGTTGTGGAGATCTCTTCGGCAGCCAAAGAACAAACTACAGGCATAACTGAATTAAACACGGTGATGTCGGAGATGGATCAGGTAGTGCAGCGCAACGCTTCCGGATCTGAAGAGTCGGCGAGTGCCGCTGAGGAGCTCACATCCCAGGCATCGGAATTAAAAAATATGGTTGTGGAATTGGTCAATATGGTCGGCGCCGGTAGTGGTCAACAAGATGACAATAAACACCACGATTATGCAATGGGCAATGGTGAATACCTCGATAAAAGTCCGGAAAAATCGGGAAATCATACCGGAGGATACGCATCCGTCCGCAGCCAAAAACAGAGCGGAAACGGCCACTCCGCCAAAAAGACAAAACAATCGGAGAGTCTGATCCCACTGGATGGTGACGATATCAGCGATTTTTAAAAAACGGATACAAATACTTTAAAAAAAAATAATAAAGTCGATAATCCCGTAAAGCGGTATCACGGCATACCCGGAGACAACTTGAATTTACAACCATTCAGATATCATTATGTTAAATCCATTATTCTCTTCTGTTTTCACAACAATGGGTCGCATACAAGCATTATTTGCCATTAGCCTCATTATTTTGATTTTATCGGCCGCTATCGGTCATACAAAGTTCACACAAGCGGCAGCCGCTCCTCATTCCGGGTTAACCGCGCTGACGGCTACCGATATGAGTGCCGATGACGATGACGTTTACCGTGTTGTCGATGAAATGCCTGAAATCGTCGGCGGTATTGAGGAATTGTACAAGCATCTCAACTATCCGGAGCGTGCAATGAGAGCGGAGATTCAGGGTCGTGTGGTCATTCAGTTTATCATAGACGCCCAGGGCAATGTTCACAACCCGGAAATACTCAGGGATATCGGCGGGGGCTGTGGACAGGCCGCCATCAATGCCATTCAACGAGTGGAATTCAGCCCCGGACGACATGAAGGCCAGACCGTAGCGGTGCTCTATGCCCTTCCGGTAACGTTCCGGCTTGAATAAGCTCCTGTGTTTGAGCCAGCGTTTAAGCTTGCTTTACGGGATCATTGAAAACCACTTACGCATCCCTTCAAATACCAGAAAGCTGTGCGTATGCATATCAAACGATGCGTGCTGTTTCAGAAATGCAGAGTCGCCACCGGTAACCCATAGCCGGGCGTCGGGATAAAGTTCCCGATGTCTCCGTACGTGCATTTCCCATGCAGCCAGATAAGAACCGGAAAGGCCGGCCTGGAGAGCCGTTTCTGTGGATTGTGGCGGCCACTCGGCGGGAAGTTTGCTCCCGACCTGGAAGAGCCCGTCGGTTCCGGATACAAGTGCCTTTTCCATGGCGTAGATACCCGGCATAATGACTCCACCTCTGAACACCCCGTCCCGGTCCATGATATCTATGGTACAAGCCGTTCCGGCGTCAGATACGATGACAGCCGTACCACTGAGGCTCCAGGCGCCCAGGCAGCCAAGAAAGCGATCGATTCCGAATGATTCTACAGAGCGGTAGCGAATGCGGCCAGACGGAATATCCCAGCGGGTAATTCCGGATATATCACGGTCAAGCAACTCTTCAAAATGTGACGGTTGCCACGACCGCTTTACAGAAGCGACCGCTACATTACTGTATTCACGGCATAACTCACGCAGGTTTTCTGCCAGGCCGGAGCGGTCATATGAAAAAGTGGCAATAAGCTCCCACTCATCCCCATCATGAGCAGCGACTTTCATGCTGCTGTTGCCGGCATCAATATAAAGGGTCTTCCGCATAGCTTTTATCATAACCAGTTTGGGAAAAATGGACAACTCATTCGCAGGTTTGTAACAGATGGTGCTCCCGCATTTCACTGCGCATTTGTTGCGCAGATACCATGCGATGCCAACGCGACTCTTTTCTTGCAACGACTGCCAACCAGACCAGTCCGGTGATCACAAGTCCGGCTGCATAAGCCCAGATGGCCTGTTGCAGCGTGAGCAGTTCGAATTCCATGATCATTGAGACACAGGTTACCGAGAATGCCTGTGAAAGGGTAAACAACAGCCATTCCGAACTGAATATGCGCCCCCGGAACTCATCGGGAGATCTTTTTTGCAATAATACGGTACTCATCACCCAGTTGGCCCCTGATCCGCAGTGAGCCAGAAATACGAGAAGAACCATCACCCACACCATATTCATGGCACCCAGTACAAGGTAGAAAAAACCGGATGAAATCATGGCTGCTCCCATTAACATAACCCATTTCCGTTCGTCACTGATGTAGCGGCGCACAAGAACGGGACCTACGGCCGTTCCAAACCCCCGGCTTGCATAGAGCAGACCGAGACCGATGCTCCCCATTAACAGGATCTCTTCCGACACCAGTATCAACATATAGGCCAAAGCTCCCAAAAAGAAGGTAATGGTGCCCTTGGCCAGAGCCGGTCGCAAAATGTGCGGATTGGCAAAGATAAACCGGTACCCGTCAGCAATACCGCGCACAGGATTGCTCAAAGCAAGCATCGTCTTTTCATCCCTTCGATGCGGGATGACGGCCTTGAAAAGAAACCAGGTCGAAAAGATATAGCCGGTTCCGTTTACGACAAACACCCAGTCGGTTCCCATCCAGGCGGTAGCCAGTCCACCGATTCCCATGCCTGTAGTAAAGATAATACTCCAGGAGAGGTTGGATATGATATTAGCTCGTACCAGCTCATCAGAGGTGGTGATATTGGGTATGGAGGCCTGTTTGGCAGGCTCAAATACAGCGGCGAATCCCATCTGCAAGGTAGTCAGCACATATACCAGCCAGAGCATGGACGGATCACGAACCAACAAAAAGCTCAGCACGACAGCACCCCGTCCGAAGTCACAGCATATCATCAGCATTCTGCGATCAAACCGATCGGCCACATACCCCGCAAAGGGAGAAATAACGGCAAATGAGAGAAATTTGGAGACAATGACCATGCCCAGCAGAAACTCCGAGTCGGAGTACTTGAGCACAATGGTAAATACAGCGATCACTCCAAACCAGTCACCAAAATTGGAGACAATCTGGCTTAACCAGACTCTGCGAAAGTGGTGATTGGTCTTAAGAAGTGTGAGGTATGGAGTGAGCCTGTTCACTTTTTTCCCGTGCTTCCGAATCCTCCATCTCCGCGTTCGGTATCAGGAAGTTCACCGGTAACAACAATCTCTGCCCTGCTTACCGGTGCTATTACCATTTGGGCGATACGGTCACCATGCAGGATTTCATATGTCTCCTGCCCCAGATTTACGGCAAGTACTTTCACTTCCCCCCGGTAGTCGGAGTCAATGGTGCCGGGGGTATTCAGCATCGTAATCCCGTGCCGGAATGCCAGTCCGCTGCGGGGGCGGATTTGTGCTTCATAGCCCTCTGGAAGCGCCATCTGCAAACCGGTCGGAATCAGCTTCCGCTCACCGGGTTCCAGATACACCGGATGGTCAATTGCCGCTCTTAAATCCAGTCCGGCCGAAGCCGATGTCGCATAGGATGGCAGCTCCAGGGTTTCGGCATGTGGTAATATTTTGAAATAAACCTTCATTATTGCAAACGTTCATATTCCGTAAGACGCACCCGCACACTGCCCAGCCAGATACTGACTCTGGCCTCCAGGGGAATACGCAGATCGTCATCTTTATAAAAGGCGGTGAACTCTCCGGAAAAGCCGAAAGGGCCTTCGAAATCGGCATTTCCATTCATAATATAGGCTTTTATATCCTCATCAGGAAAAGCGGGCGAGTCATAGGACTCCTGCCGATCTGTAAAACTCATTTCAATTTCCGACTGCTCGTGATCAATGTAGATGGGGTAGGTTCTATCCCCTGCTGTTCCGGCAAACATTCGGGAGTAGTACATGACGGCCGGACCTCCGTCACCCGGCCGCGACAAATCCAGAGTATCCACCGCTTCCCCCTCCTCAAAACTGTAGACGTTGCCGGACGCATAGTCAAATTCATACAGATAGCGCTCGAACTTATCCCGGTGCAGACTGTTCTGCCAGAATCGAAGTCCGTACGGAATACTGTCGTTATAGGCCAGAAAGCTGTGATAGTGAACTTCCCGGTATCCGATGAGCGGCAGGCGACGATTGGAAACCATTTCGGTAACCATGTGTACGGCAGGGGTATCCTGGTAGAGCGTATCTCCTTTTAAATAAACATGGACATCCCCGAGTCGCAGAAAACCGTATCGTACTTCATAGGTAAACCGCTCATTTATGTTCTGCAGGGTATGAATATCCGGTGGTCCTGACGATGCCCTCCGCCCCGCCGGTTCCATTCTGCCGTGAACGTCTTCCGGAGATGCTGTTAAAAGCGTGGCTGATCCCGCAGTGATAACATATCGGGATTCCATGGATCCGGTCAGGAAGGCGGCTTCTCCACTCTCGGCGGTATGCTCCCCTCCCAGGATCCACAAATACAATCCGAAACAAACAAGCAAGCCCGACAGGGTGCGGAACAACATCAACTCCCCTCCTCAATAAATGTCGCCACGGCATCCTCATCGAAACCGACCATCACCGCTTCTCCATAACGTAAAACAGGACGTTTGATCATGGTCTGGTGCTCCAGCAGCACCTCGAAAAGATCGTTATCAGAGAGCTGCTTGTCGGCCAGTCCGAGCATTTTCCATTTTCTTCCCCGACGGTTGACGAGCGTTTCAAGTCCGGCTTTCATAACCAGATCGGCCAGTTCATTCGGGGATAACGGCTCTTTTTTCAGGTCACGGAATGAGTAGTGTATATCCTTCTGCTCCAGCCACTGCCTGGTTTTTTTTACAGTATTACAGTTAGTGATGCCAATTACTTCCAGCATATTGCGTTGATATTTTAGGTGAAGAACCATGACCGGGTACCTGCTCATATTCACAGGTGCATGTCTTAATACCCTCATGGTGATTCATCTGACGTTACAAATTACATAAAATGAACAGGTGCTAAAGAACTCAACTTTGAATTCAGTTTCGTAAATTACGTATTATCCCGTGAAAATGGTGCATAAAAGGTTTCACGTTAACAGGTGTAAAACATCAAATGATCGTTATCAACATACAAAATCCCGGAAAGCCGGACTTGCCGCTCCTCATGATGGTTGCACTGCTTTTCATTGCGGCATGCAGCCGGAGCGAGGACCAAAAGGAATTTGAGCAGGAAGCGTTCCGGATGCCGGAAAATTACACCGAGACGACCCCGCATGGTGAAATCGTCAGCAAAGATGAAGGTGACTGGAACATTGGCCCGATGTTTCAGGGGTCTGTTGAAATTGAAACTCCGCCTTTCCCCAACCCGACCCATCATGATCCGGTGCAGATTGAGTTATACATCAGCGGCAGCCGGACGGTTGACGGATTGCGGGCCGAGGCATTTTACGATATGTTTGACAGCATGAATCGAAGAACCCTCTATCAGCATGACCGTTCACCGCTGGAACCGGGCTTGATGGTATTCGAAATCTATCCGGAGAACTTTGACCGGCATAACAATTACAGCAATGCACGGCAGGTCAATGACGGTTTGCACCGGCTTTTTATCTTTGACAATCGAAACAATCTGATCACCTATGGTGATATAAAACTCAAATAACGATGACCGGAATTACCGACAGCCAGCGCCGGATTCTGCAGATTCTGATCTTTACGGAATCCTACGATCACATTCGTGAGGAGACCGGGCTCTCTTACGGAGAGATCCGTGACGATCTGATCGCTCTTTCTCATCACAACATGATTGAGGTGTATGAGGGGCACGGTGGTAAAGTTGGCCAAAAAGTCAGACATTTCGACAATGACCATCCGGAGTTTTTTTATTACCGGGCGACCAAATCGGGAATGAACGCCATGTACTAACCACATGCCGGTTCTCTTGTTATCCAACATTACAATAACCACTCATAGCTTTACACAAAACCATTGGACAAATTTATCATTCAGGGCGGCACGCCATTAAAGGGGTCGCTGCCGATAAGCGGATCGAAAAATGCTGCTTTACCGTTGATGGCAGCCGCCATGCTGGCCGACGATCCGATTACCATCACTAACGTCCCGCAGCTTAACGACATTTACACATTCAACAATGTGATCCGGGTGACGGGAACCCGTCTCGAATTCGATGAAAAAGAGAGCAAGCTGCTGGTGGATTCGGGAGGCATCTATCATTACGAGGCACCATACGATTTGGTGCGAAAAATGCGGGCATCGTTTTACATGACCGGTGCTTTATTAGGAGTGGCGGGTTATGCCCGGGTCTCGCTGCCCGGTGGATGCGCCTGGGGCCCACGACCGGTGAATCTCCATCTTGATGGATTCCGTGCACTGGGTGCCGATATCGACATGGATCAGGGCTATATCATCGCCAAAGCTCCTGATGGTCGGCTTCCCGGAGGAACGTTCGAAATGAATCCAAGCAGTGTCGGTGCTACGGTCAATCTGGTACTGGCGTCCGTCAAATCCCGCGGCACTTCCGTCATCCGCAATGCCGCCATGGAGCCCGATGTCGTAAATTTGTGCGAAAACCTGAACCGGCTCGGTGCACGCATAGAAGGGGCCGGTACTCCCACATTGACCATAGAGGGTGTGGAGCACATCAGCGGCGGCATTATGAACAATATTCCCGACCGGATTGAAACCGGTACATACATGATTGCAGCGGCCATGCTGCCCGGATCCGACCTTACTCTGACGAATACCCTGGAAAAAGATCTTGGTTCTTTCACCACTACATTTGCCAAACTGAAGACCGGCCTCGATATCCGTGAAGACACGATCCGTATCCGGGCCAACGACGAATTGCCCCCTGTTTCTGTTGAGACAGCAATTTATCCGGGATTTCCAACAGACTTGCAGGCACAGTGGGCTACAATGATGACCCGTGCTCGCGGAAAATCCACGATCATTGACCATATATACCCCGACCGGTTCAGTTATGTTCCGGAACTGAACCGCCTCGGTGGCGATGTTACCCGCCACGAGAACCAGGTTACCGTAACCGGCCGGTCCGGGTTGAAAGGGGCTTCGGTCATGAGTACGGACCTGAGGGCAAGTGTAAGTCTGGTTATGGCCGGCATGGCTGCCCGGGGTGAAACCGAAGTGCTCAGAGTATATCACCTTGACCGCGGCTATGAGAAGCTCGAAGAGAAGCTGAACCGGGTCGGTGCCAATATCAGGCGGATCGAGGAAAACCCGTAAAACAATACCGGGCGGATAACATAGATACTGTCTTTATTCTTATTTTTACATTATATTAATAGTCAATGTATCGTAATTCAACCATTGCGTATTCAAACCGGCTTGAAAGAGGTTCCCTGAAGGAACAGATGTCCGGAGAATACTTATCCGATACCCTGTGTTTCAGAATATACAGCAGCAATTTGATACCGATTCATCTTCTCTTTGATCTCTGATTGGAGCTGGTAAATCTCGTGGTTGTTTATGGAACCATCAACAAAAACCACGAAGAAATTTTAGAAGATGCATTCAAACACTTTTGTCGAAAAAAATTAAAGAAATTATCCCAAAAGCAGAACGGCATGTACGAGTCAACCATTATACAAACATCGGCTTTTTCTACCCATGGAACTTCAATAACTCTCCCAATCAGAGATTTGGCTTTTGATTCCTGCATCGTCTGCTTTTCAATACGGAATCCACATGAAAAACCAAATCATCATACACGCGGCGGCCAATCAAACCCGCGTAGCCCTGATTGAAAATGGTGAATTAGCCCAACTATTTATAGAATCCCCGGAAAACCAACGCACTGTTGGTAACATATACCTTGCCGAAGTACACAAGGTTATGGCCGGTATACGCGCGGCGTTTATCAACCTAGGGGCGCAAAAAGACGCCTTTCTTCACTTTTCCGACACCGGTGAGCACCTGGAAGATTATCTGATCATGCTCAATGGTAAGGAGGCCCTCCCGGATAAAGGAAAAAAGGAGAACCAGATCCAGAAGATCAAGGGGTCAGGAAACGGCTCAATAACCGAAGAACAAAACCGGGCCGGTGCTCTGCTGGCATCGAAACAGAAAGTACTGGTACAGATCGTAAAAGAGCCTATCGGGTCAAAGGGGCCGCGGGTTTCAACAAATATTACGGTTGCCGGGCGGTTCCTGGTCTTGATTCCCATGGGCGAATATGTAGCCGTCTCAAAACGCATCCGCAGCCACAAAGAGCGGCGCCGTTTACGTTCGTGCATCTCATCGGTACTTCCTGACGGGTTTGGCGTCATTGTACGCACACTTGCCGAAGGACAGAGTGAAGAATCGCTCCATGAAGATCTCAAGGATGTTCTCGACAAATGGAATAAAATCCAGGAAAAACTGAAAGATGCCAAGCCTCCTGCACTGCTCCATCAGGATATGGACATGACCGAGAGCCTCGTCCGGGATCTGTTCGCCAAGGACTACAGCCGAATCCTGATCGACGATGCCAAGATCTACCGTTCCATTAAGTCGTATGTGTCGCGTGTAGCTCCCAACATGGTGCCGAATATTGAGCTCTACAAAGGGTCCAAGCATATTTTCGACTACATGAAAATTTCCCGGGACGTGGACTCGGTATTCAGTCCCAGAGTCAAGATGCCCAGCGGCGGCTATCTGATATTTGAACAGACGGAGGCAATGTATGTGGTGGATGTAAATTCGGGCCGTTATGCCGCCAAACGTGAGCAGGAAGAGAATTCGCTTAAAACGAATCTGGAGTCAGCGCGAGAGATTGCCAAACAGCTCCGACTGCGGGATATCGGCGGAATTATCGTCGTGGACTTCATCGATCTGCGGGAAGACTCCAACCGGAAAAAAGTCTATGATGAACTGAAACGTGAATTCCGTAAAGACCGGGCCAAAACCAATGTGTTGCCGATGAGCGATTTTGGTCTGGTTCAAATCACCCGGCAGCGCATCCGTCCCAGTGTGGTCAAGTCGGTTTCCAAGGTCTGCCCGATGTGTGGTGGATCGGGCAGTATTGTATCACAGAATACAATTATTGCCGATATCGAAGGCTGGCTTACCCGTTTCAAGTATAACTACAAAGGACACTATTCGCTGGATCTGCACCTGAATCCATATCTCAGGTCAATGATGCAGAGAGGATGGATCAGTCAACGGGTCAAGTGGATCTTTTCCTATCGTTTAAATGTGAATTTACTGGGTGATGAAACCATGTCCATGAATGATTACAAGTTCATGCTGCCTGAATCCGAGATTGACATCACCGATACCGTGATCCATAATCAGCCGCTTGAGAAGGCCATCACCGAAACCGACCTTGGCAGTATTGGCACCGGCGACAAGAAGAAAGATGACCCCGGGCTGGATTACTTCAAAAAGGATCCGAAAAAGTCTCCCGGCAAAAAAGCGGGGGGCGACCGAAGCGGATCCCGTTCATCACAGTCTAAAGGCAAACCTTCAGACGGAAAAAAATCGGATAGCGCCAAGCCGGAGAAGAAGGCGGCACCCAAGTCGCGGCAAGATCACAAAACCGATGCGTCGGAAGACGGGAAGACGCCCGCATCCCGGAAATCCACAACCCCGGATTCGGAACGCAAACCACAGGAGCGTAAATCCCGGCCGGCACCCCAACAGGCCAAGCGATCCAGTACGAAAGCGAAATATTACAAATCATCGCGGGATCGCTCCGAACCGGCTGCCTCCGAGCAAAAGCCGGATAAAGACAAGCCTTCAGCCGCCGGCTCGAGTCAGGACCAGGCCAAACCGACAGAATCGACACAGAACGCAGAAAAGTCGAAAGATTCACCGGCCAAAACCTCTCAAACCACGGACAGCACTACCAAATCATCCGGAAAAGAGCAGGATCAGGCGAAGTCCGACACCAAGTCGTCCGTATCCGGTGACAAAAAAGACGAAAAGGAGGCGGTTGACAATGCGCACCTTCCATCAGCCGTTGAAGTGGCCAGGCAGCACCGACTTGAAAAAGAGAAGGAGGCTTCTGATAGCAAATCGGACTCCGATGAAACCAGGAAAGAAGAATAAATTAACCGGCAAGACATACTTATGGCATTTGAACTGAAAGCCACGACAGTAATTGGCATCATTCACGAAGGAAAAGCCTGTATTGGTGGCGACGGTCAGGCAACCCATGATAAGGTGGTGATGAAGGCCAATGTCCAAAAAGTCCGGTATCTGTATAACAAGCAGGTTCTGGCCGGTTTTGCCGGTTCCACTGCAGATGCTTTCACTCTTTTTGAACGTTTTGAAGACAAGCTCAATCAGTACAATGGAACCATAGAACGGGCGGCGGTGGAGCTTGCCAAAGAGTGGCGTAAAGACCGGTACCTGCGCAAGCTGGAAGCGCTGCTGATCGTTATGAACCAGGAGAAAGGATTGCTGATCTCCGGTCAGGGTGATGTCATTGAGCCCGATGACCATATCCTGGCTATCGGAAGCGGCGGATCATATGCCCAGGCCGCAGCAAGAGCATTGAAGAGCCATGCTCCCGCGTTATCAGCCCGGGAGATGGTGGAACAATCCCTCCACATAGCCGCCGATATCTGTATATATACCAATCACAATGTAACCCTGCTTGATCTTGAGTAATCAGATTACCAAACCCAAAGAAACCGGTTTGACGCCCCGCCAAATCGTAGAAGCCCTGGACACCTATATCATCGGTCAGGATGAGGCCAAGAAATCGGTCGCTATCGCACTGCGAAACCGCTGGCGCCGGCTGAATTCCGATGAATCCATCCGGGATGAGATCGTGCCCAATAACATCATATTAATCGGCCCGACCGGAGTGGGTAAAACCGAAATCGCACGCCGTCTGGCCAAACTTGCCCACGCACCCTTTGTCAAGGTAGAGGCATCCAAGTATACAGAAGTCGGCTACGTTGGCCGTGATGTGGAGTCGATGATCCGCGACCTTACCGATATTGCCGTTTCCATTGTCAAATCCGAAATGCAGCAACGGGTGGAAAAAAAAGCCACCGAACAGGTTGAAGAACGGCTGCTGGATTTGCTTATTCCTCCGATGAAACGGTCAAGCGGCGATCGACGCACCGGTTATCAATCCACCGACACCTCATTTGACCCTGAAAGCGCCTCTGATGAAGAACTCAATCAACGTACCCGGGAGAAGTTCCGGGAGAAACTGAGGAACGGTGAGCTGGAGGATCGCAAGGTGGAGATCAACGTTCAGCCATCCGGACAGAATCCCATGATGCAGATCTTCGGTCCGGGTGGCATGGAGGAGATGGGGATGAACCTGCAGGATATGCTGGGCAACCTGACGAAGTCACGCTCCAAGAAGCGACAGATGAAAATCAGCGATGCCAGACCGATACTGCTGAGCGAAGAGACCGAAAAGCTGATCGACCACGAAGCCGCCACCCAGGAGGCGATTGAACGTGTTCAAAATTCCGGAATCGTATTCATTGATGAAATTGACAAAGTGGCTTCCGGGACCAGCGGTGACGGGCGCGGCGGACCGGACGTCAGTCGCCAGGGGGTGCAGCGTGATATGCTTCCCATCGTCGAAGGCGCCAATGTATCGACCAAACACGGGCTGGTGAAGACCGATCATGTTCTGTTCATCGCCTCCGGAGCCTTTCACACCTCGAAGCCTTCTGACCTGATACCCGAACTTCAGGGACGGTTTCCGATACGTGTGGAGATGGATTCGCTCACCGAAGAAGACTTCTACAATATCCTGACCCGGCCTAAAAACGCCCTTACCAAACAGTATATCGCTATGCTGAAGAGCGAGCAGGTAGAGCTTTCATTTACCGATGACGCCATTCGTGAAATTGCAAGGGTTGCCGCCCAGGTGAATGACTCCATCGAAAATATCGGAGCGCGCAGGCTGCATACCATCCTCTCCACGGTACTCGAAGAACTTCAGTTTGCCATTCCCGATGATATTGGCAGCGGAAAAGTGACCATCGACAAAGCTTATGTCGACCGGCAGCTTGAAAAGCTTACCCGTGACAAGGATCTCAGTCATTATATTCTCTGACCGGGAGTTTACCGTAAAACCGTTCTCCCTTTTGTGAATCAACGATTTGGCAGATCCCAAAAAAAGCATGTGCTGATCGGGAATGATTTTACTTCAACTATTGCTTGAATTAGTATGTAAATGTCCGTAGTTAGTTATTAAGATAACATTGCTTTATTTGTGGCGTTACATATCTTGAAAATTTACTGAATCCTGAAATGAATGTACTACAGATAATGAGTCTGAAACGTTTTGTCACGCCCCCCCTGATATCCATACTGGTCCTTTCCTTCCTTTATGTCAGCGGTCTGGACCGGGTAACGGTAAATAACAATCATCATGAGACCAATCTGAAGAAGTACTCCGAGGTTCAGAATCAAATCATCGAGAATCATGTTGACGATGTATCCATCCAGGAACTGTTTAAGAACAGCATGTATGGTTTCGTAAGCAATATCTCGGATTCATTGCTTGAAATAGAAGGTACCCCGCTGGATACCACTTTTTCTGATATTGAGGTCAGTTCACTGCGTGAATCGTTTACCCGGTTTGAACGCGCCTATCTCTATCTGAAAAACAACTCCGCTGTAGAAGAGGACATGACCACGCGTGTGGAGGATGCCATCAACGCCATGTTCCGCCCTCTTGATCCCCACTCGGTCTACATTAAACCCGAAACCAGCGAGCGCATCCAGGATGAGTTCTCCGGCAGGTTTGAAGGGGTTGGCATTCAATTTCAGGTTTTGGACGATACCATTACGGTCATTTCAGCAATTTCCAACGGACCCAGTGATCAGCTCGGCATTCGATCGGGCGACCGCATTGTGGAAATTGACGGAGAAAGTTCGGTCGGATTCAGCGAACAGGATGTGGTTAACAGCCTCCGGGGACCCAAGGGAACAGAAGTGGAGGTTGGCATTTTGCGTCCCGGTACCCATCAAATGCTCGACTTTGTTATTACCCGTGACGAGATACCGCTTTATACACTCGACAGCTCCTACATGCTGGATGATAAAACCGGTTACATCCGCGTCAACCGCTTTGCCGCCACAACCCATGAGGAATTCACCGAGGCCATGAGTGATCTGCGACAGCAGGATATGGAGCGGCTGATACTGGATCTGAGGGGCAATCCCGGCGGATACCTGGAGCAGGCTGTACGCATGACCAATGACTTCTTCCCCAGAGGAACCAAGCTTGTTGCAACGGAAAGCCGTCATGCCCGTTTTACTTCAGAGTATCGTGCCCGATACAACGGTCCTTATCGTGATATACCCCTTATTGTACTGGTTAATGAAGGATCCGCATCCGGCAGTGAAATTGTGAGCGGAGCTATCCAGGATCATGACCGGGGGTTGGTAGTTGGTCGTCGGACCTTCGGTAAAGGCCTGGTTCAGCAACAGTATGAGCTGCCTGACAACAGCAACATCCGCATCACCATTTCCCGTTATCTGACACCAAGTGGACGGGAAATCCAGAAACCCTTCCGGGATGGGCGGGAACAGTACGCCTACGAAATCTATACCAGAGAAGAGAGTGCATCCGGTGACATTGCCAAATTCATCCGGAATGTTCCGGATTCCCTGAAATATGAAACCACTGCCGGCCGAAAGGTTTATGGCGGCGGCGGTGTGGTTCCGGATCATATCGTAGATCTCGAAACCACCAATGAGCTCTTTGTCCTGATGCGGAGAAATAACATCGGTTCCTCTTTTGTACGCGAATTCATCGACCGCAAAGGCGAAGCGTTCCGGGAAGAATGGAGTGATCGCTTCAATGATTTCCGTACAGATTATACCTGGTCGGATGACAGCCGGAATGATTTTGTCAACCGACTTAATGACAACGGCCTTGTCGTATCTGATACGGTTTCAACGGCCCATTTTGAGGATAACAAACTGTATCTGAGCGAATCTCAGCTGGAAGAACAGCTTACCATTCCTCTGGGTTACATGAAGGCGGACCTTGCCCGTCAGGTTTGGGGAAATGAGTACTTCTATCCCGTAATCAATGATGAAGTGGACTTCATGGTTAAAACGGCATTGAAACTCTGGCCGGAAGTCCAGGATCTCAGAGCGATGCTGGAAGGCCTGGAAATGAGATAGTCAGCACGTAAACCGCGCCGGATACAGCTACAACATTCGGGCTGTATATGCCATAACGGCACATACAGCGGTCTCTGTACGCAGTCTGGTATGAGCCAGCCGTATAAATACAGCTTCTGCGGAGGCGGCCTGCTCCAGTTCTTCAGTGGAAAAGCCCCCTTCCGGACCTACCATCATCAGCAAGGGATCGTCCTTCGCATGATTCTCCGATACCGGACTATCTCGGGGATGGGCCACTAACACCCTGCGGTCTTTCCCATAGGCCTCAAGCACCTCGCCAAAACTGTTCCGGGTTTCCCATTTCGGAAGATAACACCTTTGACTCTGCTTTATAGCGGATATGATGATATTATCAACTCTGGGAGCCTTAATCGACATTTTTTCCGAATGGTCCGAGTGTACCAGTATGATGTGAGTAGCGCCCAGTTCAACAGCCTTTTCAATCGCGAACTCCAGTCGTTCCCGTTTCCGGACGAGCCCCATTGCAAGGATCCGCTCCGGTTCGGCCGGTTCCACTTCAGTGGCCACAATTTCGCCCGTAACCCGCTTCTTCTCAATCTCCATCAACCGGACATCCATCCGTTTTCCAGAACCGTCGGTAACCTGAACCCGGTCACCGGGCTTTTTCCGCAGCACTTTGACAATATGCCGCACCTCCTCTTCCGGAAAATGTACCACATTATTCCGAATATGCTCCGGATCGGCATAAAACAGAAAATGATCATCCATAGTGATCCGTCAATCCTTGAAATGTTTTCCAAGTTTCAGGGCCTGCCCCTGGTAGTTGCTCTTTAACCCTTTACCGTAGACCCGGTCGGGGAGCCGGGTATTCGGTTCAAATACCATCCGGAAAAAGGTCTGACCATCCTCCACGAGAAACGGTACATCATGAGAGCGGACTTCCAGCACCGCTTTTGCTCCTCCATCACGCACATTTCCACCAAAACCACTGTCAAAAAAACCGGCATAATGCGTCCGCAGCTCACCCGAACCGGTATCATAGGGTACCATTTCGGCAGCCAGAGGCCGCGGAATCCGGCAACGCTCCTTGGAGGCAAAAATATAGAAGGCTTCCGGTTCAAGAATCATATAATCGTCCTTTCGGGCATAAATCGGATCCCAGAACTCATGGACATGATAATGATCGGTTTTCTGAAGATCGATCAGGTCCCGATGCTTTTTTGCCTTGTAACCGACCACATCACCCTCCGGAGCTTGCAAACTGACCCGCATGAACAGACCGTCCTTTACATTCAGAGCATCCACCGGCAACGGTTTCCCTCTTTCATCAAAAAGAATCGGGTCCTGAAGATGGGTATGCAGAATATCCTGGTCGCTGAGCAGCGCCTGCCCGTGACGAACCCGCAACTGGTTCAAACGCTGACCGGTCTTCACTCTGATCGGAAATGACTTCGGGACTACCTCCAGATAGAGCTTACCCTGATATCCGGCCGTAATCTCTTCAAAACGGTGGGAGAAGTCGGTGATCAGTCGGGTAAATATATCCAGTCTTCCGGTACTGCTTTTGGGATTGGCCTTTGCTGTCAGAGGTTCTTCGGTTACCAGCGCACCGTCAGCCGCCGAAATCATGCGACCGGTCATCGGCAAATGCAACTGCTCCAGCAAAGGGATCAGGTATGTGCAGTTCTGTTCAAGAACTGCGCCATCACGAATATCAAGCGTATGCTGTGTAAGTCTTTCGACTTTGCTCTCTACGGTCTCATTTTCCGGTAGAAAGCTGCAACGAACCCGGTATGCAACCGTACCCAGCCTCAGATCCATGGAGTTGGGCTGAAACTGGTCATTATGGATCGGGTACCCCTCTTCCGATTTCAAAAAACCGAAATCACGAAGTTTTTTCAGCTCCTGAATCGGCAGAATGCCCCGGGTCCGTATCACCAGATCATGGTCTCTGTTCTTAACCGTTTTTCTGTTCATTTGGGTTTCACTCCGGCCAATTCATGGATGATGTTCCACTCCTGCTCAGTTACCGGTTGAATGGAGAGTCTGGAACCTTTTTTGATGACCATCATATCTTCCAGTCCGGGAGTCTCCTTAATCCGGTCACGCGTCACCGGCGGATCGAATTTTGCGGTAAACTGAACATCGACCAGCATCCATCCCGGGTTTTCCCTGGAGCTTTTCGGATCAAAATATTTGGATTCCGGATCGAACTGGGACGGATCGGGATACGGTTCGCTTGCAATATTCATGGTGCCCACTACCGCCAGCGGTTTGGTCCGGGAATGATAAAACAGCGCACCATCGCCGATCTGCATCTCATCCCTCATAAAGTTTCTCGCCTGGTAATTCCGTATCCCCTCCCAGTAGGTGGTTCCATTCTCCCTGCTGATCAGGTCATCGATGCTGAATTCATCAGGTTCCGATTTCATCAACCAGAATTTTCTTGCCATAGCGTTATATCGTAATCATTAATAAGTTCATTTATAAGCCTTCAAACACCCGAAACCGGCGGAGTGTTTTGCCGGTTGTCTGTTGCCGACTTGCTCTGCGGTTTGAATATAATCTGCCTGATCACCAATCGAAAATGGATTACCAGACAGAAATGGGGATCGGTCCATCTCATCCTGCTCAATCGCGGTATCGGTCGATATACCAGAGAACCGTCTCCCTGAGCTGTTCGTTAAAATCCATTTGCGGTCTCCACCCCAACTCGGATTGAATTTTCGCCGGATCAATGGCGTAACGCAGGTCATGGCCGGCCCTGTCGGTCACATAGGTGATCAGGTTTTTGTAATCCCCTCCCGGCCCCTCACCTTTCTGTTCATTCAGCAAGTCGCACAGTTGTTTGACCAGGTCAATATTTTTCCATTCGTTGTGTCCGCCTACATTGTAGGTCTCACCGGCCTTACCGTTTTCATATACGTCAAGCATGGCCCGGCAATGGTCGGTTACGAACAACCAGTCCCGTACATTCTCCCCCTTCCCGTAAACAGGTATTTCATCATGGGCGAGTGCTTTGCGGATGACCGTCGGAATCAGTTTCTCATCGTGCTGATGGGGTCCGAAGTTATTGGAACAATTGGTGGTCACCACATTCATCCCGAACGTTTTGTGATAGGATCGCACCAGAAAATCACTTCCCGCCTTGGTCGCCGAATAGGGGGAATTGGGCTGATAGGGATACTCTTCGGTGAATGCTCCCTCGGCACCCAGTGAGCCGTACACTTCGTCGGTGGATACGTGCAGAAACCGTTTGCCGGCATACGTATCCGGATCGGTCTGCCAGAATTGCCGGCACTCTTCCAGGATGTTAAAGGTGCCCACGACATTGGACATCACAAACGGTTCCGGTCCTTTGATGGAATTATCGACATGGGATTCGGCGGCAAGGTGCATAACACCATCCGGCCGGAAGTCCCGCACAACATCATGAACCGCCGGTCGATCGACAAGATCGACCTTCTCGAAACGGTACGAGGGGAGGTCTTCAACCGGTCTGAGATAGCTCGGATCGGAGGCGTAGGTCAGCTTGTCAAGATTGCAGATTTCAAGATTTTTTCTCCGCGAAAGCAGATGCAAAATAAGGTTGGAACCGATGAAACCGGCCCCGCCGGTGATCAATAGTCGCATATTATTCTTTTTCAATCGGGTAGATCGTCTTCATTCAATTCCGAAAGTAACGGAAGTTTTTGGTCTTTTGCAGATAAAACCGGATCGCTTTCCGGCCAGTCGATCCCGATAGCCGGATCGTTCCACCGAATGCCCCGCTCTCCGGCGGGATTATAATAGTCACTGCATTTGTATAAAAAAGTAGCCTCGTCGGAAAGTACCAGAAATCCATGTGCAAAGCCTTCCGGAATGTAGAGCATCTTCTTGTTCTCCTCGGAAAGTCGGCAGCATACATATTTACCGAAGTTGGGGGAGTTGCGGCGGATATCAACGGCCACGTCAAGGATCTCCCCGGAAGTTACCATGACCAGTTTAGCTTGCGGATTGACGATCTGGTAATGGAGACCCCGCAACGTGTGTCTGACCGAACGGGAGAGGTTATCCTGGACAAAATATTCACGGATGCCGGATTTATTAAATTTGTTCAAACGGTAGGTTTCGGTAAAGAAACCCCGG
>SLOL01000188.1 GCA_007132495.1 Balneolales bacterium | reverse complement strand
ACCACGACACTCCGGCCCGATCCCTATGGAGAGATCAACAGCACTGTGGGTTCATTTGGTACTTTCAAAAATAACCTTCAGGTCGGTACCGGTCTTATGAGCAATGGCTGGGCCTTTGACGGACGCCTGTCGCACATTACTTCGGAAGGGTATATGGACCGGGCATCCTCCGATCTGCGTTCCTTTTTTGTATCCGGAACCCGGCATTCCGATCAAAGCCTGTTGAAAGTGAATGTGTTTTCCGGTCAGGAGCAGACCTATCAGGCCTGGTATGGAGTGCACGAAGATCAACTTGACGAGAATCGGAGGTTCAATCCGGCAGGAATGTATACCGGACCTGACGGGGAGACCCGGTTCTATGACAATCAGACCGACAATTACACCCAGACGCACTATCAGCTGCACTATTCACGACGCTTGACCGACCGGCTTGACGGTAATCTTTCGCTGCATTTTACCCGCGGAGCCGGATATTATGAGGAGTTCAGAGAGGGGAATGCACTTGCTTCCTACGGTTTTTCCCCGGTGAAGATCGGTGAAGAAGAGGTTACCCACACCGACCTGGTCCGGCAGCGTTGGCTGGATAACTACTTTGGAGGTGCCACCTTCTCGGCCGATTATCAGGGCGGCGACCGCTGGCAGCTGACCTTCGGTGGCGGATTGAATCACTACGACGGTGACCATTTCGGTGAAATTGTCTGGACCCGGCTAGCAAGTCCGGCCGAACTCGGTGAACGGTACTACGATAATACCGGGATTAAAACCGATCGCAATATCTATGCGAAAGCGGTAGTGGATCTTACGGATCGTCTTAGCATGCTGGGCGATATTCAGCTGCGGAACATCCACTACACCCTGGATGGCATCAACAATGATCAACGCGTATTGGATGACACTCATAATTTCACCTTTCTGAATCCCAAAACCGGTCTTACCTATGAGCTCAGTGATCTTGGCAGACTTTACGGATATTTTGGTGTTTCGAGCAAGGAGCCGGTACGACGTGATTTTACCGATGCAACCGAAAACTACCAGCCTCAACATGAAACCTTGTATAACTTCGAAGCCGGTTACCGGGGCGGACCGGAGCAGGTACAATTCGGTGTAAATGTCTATTACATGTGGTATGAAAACCAGCTTATCAACACCGGTGATATCAATGATGTGGGAGCCCCGGTCCGTACCAATGTGCCTGAAAGTTACAGGGCCGGTGTGGAACTGGAGGCAGGGGTTCGCCTGCATGAGACACTGAACTGGAAAGGCAATGTAACCTTCAGCCGCAACCGTATACCCGAATTTGTGGAGCGCATTGACCGCTACGATGAAAACTGGGCGTTTACCGGACAGGATGAAATCGTTCATAAGGATGCCGATATCTCGTTTTCGCCCTCCATTACATCGGCTTCACAGCTTACATGGCAGTACCGCGAAGCCCGGGTTGCCTGGTTTTCACGGTATGCAGGCCGGCAATACATGGACAACACATCGAATGCCGATCGTGCTCTGGATCCCTGGTGGGTCAATGACCTGCGCTTTTCCTGGCAATTCAATGATATCCGGTTTCTGAGAAGTATGCAGCTGCAGGTCATGCTCTACAATGTACTGGATCATATGTATGAATCGAATGGATATACGTTCGGTTATTATGCGGGCAACCGGGAGATCCGTGAAAACTACTATTTCCCGCAGGCGGGCCGCCATGTAATGGGTGGTGTGTCGATTCAGTTTTAATATGTTGACCGGCTTGTGAAACGAAAGAGCTTTCGAACAGGTTTCCTTTCAGAACAGGCTTTAAAACTGCGTTAACTTTTCTATATTGCTTTAATAGTCAATGAAACACGATGCCGGAAGCAGAACTATATACCATTTTCCAGACACTGGGAATTTCGCTGTTGCTCGGTCTGCTCGTCGGGATGCAGCGGGAGCTTGAGGACACCCGTATTGCGGGTTTCCGTACTTTTGCCATTGTCACGCTTTTCGGTACCATCTGTGCCTATCTGGGAGAGGTTTTTACCCCCTACATGCTTGGGTTCGGGCTATTCGGTGTTATTGCCATTATCGTGGTCGGCAATATGATGAAGATGAAAAGCGGGAGAACGGAATTCGGTATGACTACCGAAATCTCACTGCTGTTGATGTATGGAGTCGGTGCCTGGCTCACTATGGGTCCCTGGATCATCGGAGCTGCCATTGCAGGCAGCACCGCCATATTGCTGCAAATCAAACCCCAATTGAAAGGGGCACTGGCCAAGATGTCCGACAAGGATATCAAGGCGATCATGCAGTTTGTGCTGATCACCTTTATCATTTTACCGATTCTTCCGAATCAGACCTTCGGACCGTTCGATGTGTTTAATCCGCAGCGGACCTGGCTTCTGGTTGTGCTGATCACCGGGATCAGTCTGGGCGGTTATCTGATCTATAAATTGATGGGAGACCGGGCCGGAACGGCGCTTGGAGGCATTCTTGGCGGACTTATTTCGAGTACGGCAACCACGGTCAGTTACTCGCGTATCACGGCCCAAACCCCTTCGGCGGGTTTTCATGCCGCCGTGGTGATTATCATTGCTTCGGCCATGGTCTATCCGCGAATCGCCATCGAGATCCTGGTACTGGCCCCGGACTATTTCCAGCAGTTAATCTGGCCTGTGGCGATCATGTTTTTGATATCGGTCGGAGTTTCCCTGTATGTATACCGACAAATCAGGGATCAGCCCCACGCCATGCCGGAGCAACGAAATCCGAGTGAATTAACCACGGCCCTTACTTTTGGTGCTGTTTATGTAACCATTTTGATTGTGATATCGGCAACGACCGAATACCTGGGTTCAGAAGCACTTTATGTGGTAGCTGCTGTTTCAGGCCTGGCCGATATGGACGCCATTACATTGTCTGTCTCCCAAAAAGTGCAGAACGGAACGCTGACCTATACGCTGGGCTGGAAACTTATCCTGACCGGTCTTGTTGCCAACACATTTTTCAAATATGCCATTATCCACTTAATTGGTGGTAAAGCAGTGGCAAGGCGGGTGATTCCGGCTTTTACAATCGTTATTGTCACAGCACTCGTACTCATTATATTGGGGTGATTGACAGAATTCAGAAAACAGAACACAGAACACAGAAGACAGATGACAGAAGGCAGAAAACAGAATTCAGAACACAGAGGGCAGATGACGGAATTCAGACTTATATGGTTGTTGGTCATGCTGATAATGGGGCTATCAATACCCTTTTCGGCGACCGCTCAAAAACAGGCCGGTGATATCGAACTTGGGGTCGGGGCCGCTTTTGGTCCGGAAGTCGGGCAGAACGGTTCTTTAGCCGTGAGTATCAGCGGCTATTATTCGACATCGGATAACATTCGTGCCGGGGTGGATTTTCAATATTATTTCATGGACGAATATACGGTTGACGGCAGATTACACAGCCAACCGTCAACCTATGAATATAATATCAATGTACACTACTTCCCCGTAAATAGAGACCGGCTTCGTTTCTATACGTTGCTGGGTTTTCAATACTCGAGTTTCACCTATCACCTGGAAGAGCACCAGCGGATCACCACAAGTCAGCGGGATGTCGGTGCCGGATTTAATGTGGGTGGCGGCGTGGAATATGCACTGGAGAGCATTCTCTTTTTTGCCGAGCCCAAATATACCATAAGTGGATTGGAGCAGCTCTCTATCTCGGCGGGGGGGCGTATATATTTCTGATAGCGCAGCCGATCAAGACCTGATCAACAACGCTTGTAGTGTGAATCGGGAGGGGCTCGAACCCTCGACCCACGGCTTAAAAGGCCGTTGCTCTACCAACTGAGCTACCGATTCATTCTCTTTTTGCAAAGATTCCAAATATAAGGATCATCATGGTTCTATTCAAGAAAAAATGAGAAATTTGAATCCGTCCTGACATTATGATCGTTTGTGATTACATTGTACAGAGTACAGAGTACAGAGTACAGAGTACAGAAGACAGAGTACAGAAGGCAGAGTACAGAAGACAGAAGGCAGAATGCAGGAGCCTTTTCTTTTAACAGGTCCTGTTATGGTGAGATGATCAAGGATTAAATTTAACGGCTATGGCTACCATATTTTCAAAAATTATCAACGGAGAAATCCCCTGCCACAAGTTGGCTGAGAATGACCGTTTTTTTTCATTTCTGGATATCAGACCAATCAGCAAGGGGCATGCACTGGTCGTTCCCAAAGAGGAGACGGACTATCTTTTTGATCTTCCTGACGAGCTGCTTGGAGAGATGATGGTGTTTGCCAAAAGCGTGGTGCGAGCCATTGACGGCTCGCTGCGACCGATCCGGACCGGAGTGATTGTCGAGGGGCTGGAAGTGCCGCACGCCCATATCCATCTGGTTCCGATCTATAAGGAAACGCAGAAAGTGGCTTTGGGTAACAATATTGAAGTACCGGAAGCGGAGATGGAGGAGCTTGCCGCGAAAATCCGGAAACACTGGGAGAAGGGTGCATGAAATGGCCATGACCGGGCCGGCGCCCGGACACACAGGAGCATGATTAAATACGGTCATGGCATTACATGTGACATCATAAACCGAATCATTTAAACAGATGAAAATACTGATCTTGCACGGTCCGAATCTGAATATGCTCGGTCGCCGGGAAAAGGAGCACTACGGTTCCGGTAGTCAGGAGGATTTGCAAAGAACGTTATCGGAGCGGTTTCCGGACTGTACTTTCGAACTGTTCCAGAGTAATCACGAAGGGGAGCTGGTGGATCGCATCCACCGCGCTGTGGAGGAGTCGTATGACGGAATTATCGTTAATTTTGGCGGCCTTACCCATACTTCGGTCTCGATTCGCGATGCACTTTCTCTGCTGCCGGAAAAACCGGTTGAGGTTCATCTCTCGAATATCCATGCCCGGGAACCGTTTCGTCATACCTCGCTTACCGGCGGCGTCTGCAGGGGCATGATCAGCGGTTTCGGTTTTTACGGATACATCATGGCCGTAGAAGCACTTCTGCATGACCCGGCTCGTTCTGCAGAATCCAATCGGGAATAACAATAAACAGCGATACAAGGATCCTTTGTGGGTAAACTACGCGAGCTTTTCTCAGACACTCTCGTTTACGGCATCAGCAGTGTCGCTGCCCGCTTCATCAACTATCTCCTGGTTCCGTTCTACACCAAGTTCTTTGATCCGTCCGCCTACGGGATCATCGGACTGATTTACGGGGCCATCGTCTTTCTGAATGTCCTGTTTACGTTCGGGATGGAATCGTCCTATCTGCGATACGGTGCCGACCGCGAAAAGGCGCGGAATGTTTTTAAGACCGTACAGATCAGCCTGCTGGGGGGAGCCACCCTGTTGGTACTGATCTCATGGATACTCATGCCGGTGCTGGCACCGCTGGTCGGACTGGATGCCGCGGTATCGGGAGTGGCAGCCGATCCTGCCGTGACGCAGGGCATTGAGCGAATGTCTGCAGATCATCTTTTCTATTTGATGCTGGCCATATTGTGGCTGGATGCCCTTTGTATGGTGCCATTTGCCGAATTGCGCCTGGTGCGGAAATCATATACTTATGCGTTTATCCGCCTGTTCAATGTGGTCATCAATGTGTCGCTGAATCTCTATCTGGTAATCGTTGCCGGCTGGGGAATCGAGGCGGTGTTGGTCAGCAATGTCATAGCATCGTTTGTAACCGTGCTGGTTCTGGGCTGGTTTACTTCGGACATGTACCGTGGGCGTTGGGACCGGGCCATTCTGAGACGGGCAATGTGGTTCGGTCTGCCCTATATACCGGCCGGATTGAGCCATGCAGTCAACGAGGTACTCAGCCGGTTTGCTGTGAACAACATGCCGCAAGAGACGGTTAACCGGCTCTACGGAAGCACCTATACTGCAGACGATATCACCGGTATCTTCAACGCCTGCATTAAACTGTCGGTCTTTATGCTGCTTGCTGTTCAGATGTTCCGGATGGCATGGCTGCCGTTTTTCATGAGGCATTCGGGGGCCGATGATGCCCGGAAAACCTTTGCCGATGTGTTTACGTTGTTCAATATCGCCGCTGCGGTTGTATTTATCGGCGTGGGTCTTTTTGTGGAACAGATCGTGCAGATCCATATTCCGCTACTCGACGGCACACTCATCGATTCCCGGTACTGGATGGGTCTTTATATTGTTCCCTGGCTGCTGATGGCCTACTGGTTTCAGGGATGGTTCCTGAATTTTATGGCGGGCGTATTCATCGAGGAAAAAATGTGGCAGCTCTCCGGAATTACGGTGATCGGAGCGGCTATCACTTTGGCAGGCAATATATTACTGGTTCCGGTCTTCGGAATGCAGGGAGCAGTCTGGGTGACATTGATCTGTTTTTTCTCGATGGCCATGATGATGTATTTCCTGACCCAGTATCATTATTATGTGCCCTATAAGCTATTAAAAAACGGGTTGATCGTACTCTTCTCGGGGCTGGTGGTAGCTGTTGGGCACGGTTTAGGTACTGATTTTTTTGAATTTTTCATTGCAAAGATGGTTTTATTCATATTAAGTTTGGTTATATTAATAGTTATTGGAATATTGGATCGATATGTTCGTTCTGGAACTCCGGGATAGGATTCTATTACTTTATATGACATCATTAGCAACGTATTTCATCTATTATTTAGCAGTTCATTATTAAGCAGCTTATTCCTTCTAATTAGCAGCTCTTTCCATCAAAACAATTTTTATTAAGCACAAGAGTCTATAACTATGGGTAAATACGGGATATATGTCGACGCAGTCAGCGTCACAATGAATGGCGGATACGGATTGCGTTACGACATCCTCCGCAAATTTGCCGGACGTGATAACAGTCAGGCATCGCGTTTGAATGTCTACCTTGCCTATGATCGAAGTCGTGCAAGAGAGGATGACAGCTATCAGGCAAAAACCACCCGGTTCTGCGAGGTTTTGCGGGATTTTCAATACAAGGTAATTGAGCGTCCCGTCGACCGGCTGATTGACCCCGATACCGGAGAGGTTATTTCTCAGGGAGCTGTTGATGTGGATATGGCTGTAGATATTATGTCACAGGCCGGTGAACTGGATCGACTTGTGCTTCTCACACATAACGAGAAGTTTGTACGGCTTGTAAATGGTATGCAGGATAACGGCTGCCGAGTGGAACTTATCGGTTTTGATAACATGGACGCGGCACTCAAACGGCAGGTGGACCTTTATGTCTCCGGTTATACCATTCCCGGAATGTTACCCGTAAAATCGCCCTATGAATGGGGGTCGGTAGGGTCACGCGTACGTGGTGTTTGTTATGACTTCTCCCACAGTGACGGATATGGTTTTATGCGCTATATGGCTAAAATCAATGACAAGCTCTGGGTCACCGATTCGCGTCTGCCGGATTCGCCCTATTGCACGGTCTTTGCGCATGTTTCCCAGTTTGAATCGGATTTTGATACCAGCTTTCTGCCCAGCAGAGAACTGATCTTTGAATTCGATCTGGTCGAAAACGAAAAAGGGCTGGTAGCACAGAATATTGTATTGATCTCAGCCCCCTGATTTCAACTGACCGATGATTTCAACAGAGGAAGCAACTCCTGTTCAGCAACAGGTCCTCTGTAACGGGTTTTCTGTAACCTGTTCCCTGCCCCCTGTTTTCTGTACTCTGATCTCTGCTCTCTGTATTCTGTTTTCTGTACTCTGTACTCTGTACTCTGTTTTCTGTCACATCCGTCCGGTTTCCGAAATCCTGGGGAATGATATACGGAATGTGGATATCCTTGATGGCGAGTGAATGGATACCGGTTTTGGCTCCGGTCTTGCGATCGGGGTAGGTTTCGAACGGACCTCTGCCGAACCACTCCAGGTTCTGCATGTCACCGGAAAGGGTAAAACCGAGCCCCATTTTCTGGAACCACTGAATATGGTGTATCGGCCATCCCGGTATTTCGATACTTGGGGTGACGGTATGATCAAGCCGGATCATGCCATTGCCGTGGATGGTATAAACGAAACGGTTGTCCAGCTTCATCTCCCGGGTTACATTGGAGTATGAGGTGACATCAAACCGGATCCGGATCCGCTCGTCATCCAGCCGGATGGTTTCAAAATCGTGTGTTTCATGAATCAGCGAGTCCAATCCCCACGTATAAATGGAGTCGATTTCCGCCTCGCCCCAGGTCGAGACCTCGTTCATAATGGGCATTCTGGCTGCGTTGAGTTTAGGGCCGCCGCTGAGCAGTTCCTGGTTCTGATACCGGAGGTGTTGTAGTGAGCCGGCTTCTGTGTCGAAAGCGTATTCAAATTCCGGCCCTGACACAGTGAGCAGGTTCCTGTTGCTCTTCAATAAGAGACGGGTTCATGATATACCTTTCCAGATCATCCAAAGGATGGTTGCCCGGATTGCCGGCTTTGTTGGTTTGAGGAGAGAGCAGAGAGAGGGTGAGAAGCGCAATGAGAAACGGTAATGGATGTTGCATGACAGGACATATTTGTGGACGGTTTCTGTGGCAATATATAAAAACAGAAACCATTTTAAGTTACGTCTTTTCTATTGCCACTCAACAACCTGTTAATGCCGGTGAACGATCCGGCTCCTGATTCAGCCAGGGGCGGATGAAAAAGCCGTGATTACTAACGGGGAAGCCGCCGCCAAACACAGGCCGTTCATTTGTAACTCACCCATGTATTTACGGTATCGGGCATGGAAGATTACGGATAAGAAGCACCGGACGACTGAAACTTTCATGCAGCGGGGACGGGATTTAAACCCAAACCCATTCTTCAACTTTGAAATTTTGATGTTTATGGCTACGTTAATACAGTAAATTAACTCAACACAGCATATTATGGACATCACTTACCTGAAAACCTCAAAGCTTGAACAAGCCTGTAAAGAATTCCAGGTTAAGGAGCTTTATGTTTTCGGGTCAGCAGTTTCAGGTACGATGTCTGAAAAAAGCGATCTTGATTTTTTAGTTGAATTCAATCGAAACGGGTATCAGGGTGCATTTGAGCAGTATATGGGATTCAAGCAACGCCTTGAAGAAATTTACCAAAGACCCGTAGATTTGGTAACTATTAAAAAATTCAGGAATCCTGTTTTTCAGAAAGAGGTAGATTCATCGAAAACTCTGATTTATGCCGCATGATGTTCAAAAATTGTTGGTTGACATCCGCACAGCCTGTGAAGAAATAATTCAATTCACAGAGGACAAAAGTATCGATGACTTTAAGAAGGACCGGATCCTTCAATTGGCACTGGAAAGACAGTTCGAGATTATAGGGGAAGCCATTTTCAGACTTGATCGAATAGATCATGAGAATTTAGCTATTAAAATTCCTGAGTATCAGAAAATCATAGGGTTTCGAAATGTTATTGCCCATGGATATGACATCATTGACTATGACGTACTTTGGGATTTTGCAAAAGAACGTGTGCCGAAATTACTTGAAAAAGCACACAACTATTGATTCAGACTATTGGAATAATCCTAAATTGCTGTATAACATTTCGTACGGACTTTACTCATATCGTGCTGAACATTTTTAATCTTGTCGCGCCACACAAATGTTGGCCGTTATGCCCATTAGTTCATGCCGTCACACTAGTAATGTTTCTTATTAGAAACGATCTCGGCTTCGTACAATCACAATTATGGAAGACTTCTAAAAACACCTTATCGATAAATAAAAGAAGCTCTTTCATCTGGATCCGGTTATTCCAATTCATCATCTGGGGGAATACAGCAACAAAGTGCAAGAAAATACCGGTCTTACCGATCTTTTTACACCAATTCCCGTCAACAGGTACGGCCACTGTAACTTTACACTCGAAGAGGTACTGGGCGCTTTTGCACTTATGATTATGAAATCCACAGCTCAGGACCTCCTGGTATCGACCAGCGTATTGCCTGAACCGGTACAGCAGCAGTCAATTTTGACAATTGCCCGGGAGCTTGGGGCATCTCCCAAAATCGTCACTCCCCTGGAACTTAAAAAAACAAAAGCCATAAAGTGCTGTAGTTTAGCACTTTATGGCTTTGTCTATGTGCCGAAGGCGGGACTCGAACCCGCACGGGATTGCTCCCACACGCCCCTGAAACGTGCGCGTCTACCAATTCCGCCACTTCGGCGACAGTCAGATAGTCCGGTTATCCGGATATTATCAAGTCTGCAAGAGTCCGGTTAATGACTCTTTTTTCAGAATAACAAAGATAAGGAGTCTTGTGGAAATTGCAATGCTTTTCCGGCAAAATTCCCCCATATTTTTTCCTGTCGGCTGTGCCGGATGCGTCGGATATGCCGGAAGTGTCATGTGTTCCGGATGTGTCAGATGTGCCGGCTGTACCGGGTGTTATCCAAAATCATCCCGCAGATCAAAGATGTGCCTCATCATTTTCAGATAATCTTGCCTGAGTTTGATGTTACGACGGTTCATCATAATCTCGGCCGTTTCCATCGCTTTCTCGAACTGGTAGGATTCGGTGCTGTGCGGACTTACCCAGCTGAATGAGGGTACGTGTTTCGGGGGGAAGCCATAGGTGAAGATGTTGCAAAAAACTCCGCAGAGCGTTCCGGCCGAAAGCGTAGTGTTGATTGCGGTTTTGCCGTGATCGCCCATTACGGTGCCGAAAAACTGCAGAGAGGATTTGTAGACACGTCCGGACGACCATTCCGGGATTTTGATGGGCTTGTAGTTGTTTTTCAGATTGGAAGTGGTGGTATTGGCTCCGAGATTGCACCATTGACCGATCAGGCTGTTGCCCAGAAAACCGTCGTGGGCTTTGTTTGAGTAACTGTGCATAATCACGTTCTGTATCTCGCCGCTTACTTTACAGACCGGTCCAATGGTTGTTCCGGCATACAACTGGGCTCCCATTTTCAATACGGAACTCTCGCACAGGGCGCTTGGCCCCTGAATGACTGCTCCGTACATCACGTGTGCGTTTCGTCCGAGGAACACGGGTCCACCGGAGGCGTCGATAACCGCTCCCGGATCAACCCTGGCACCCGCTTCTGCATAGATATCATCCTCTTTGTTCAGAATGGCCTGCGGAAACATTTCAGGGGCTGTCGCCCGGACACTATCCAGCAGATTTACATCTTTCCGGATTTCGGACTCGTTCTGCTGGAAAAGATCCCACAGATACCGGATAAGGGTGCCTGAACCGGTATCTGTGAGCGATATCTGTTCGAAACCGGTTTTTCCTTCTTCAAACTGCTCTTTGCTCTGGGCCGATTCCAGCTTGGCGGCCACGATGGTTCCATTTGAGCTAAGTCCCTGGCCTGTTTTCAGTTTCCGGACTTCATCGGCGGCACCTGGATCCGGTAGCCAACGGGCATTAATCCAGATGACATCCTTATTATTTTTCGGGTGATCTCCCGGAAAGAGGATGGTGAGCGGGGTTCTTGGTGTCCTGGCTACCTTGTCGGTTTTCAACCGGCGCTGCCATTTCTCACGTATGGTGAAAATGCCCACCCTGAGGTCATCCACCGGCCGGGTGAGTGTGAGTGGAGCGAACAACCGGTCACCCCCGTCTTCAAAAAAACAAATCGTCATGATGTCTGCTGATTGGTCCTGTTTTACGCTCTCTACGATTGTATTACGCTCAAATATAAAATATTTCAAGGTAAACCAAATTGTATTATAAATTTATCACTACTTTTACGATAGTTTTAGAATTTCTAAATTCTGTAATTAATGCATAATCGGCAGGGAAAGAGATCCGTCCGGTCATTCGGCGCCCTTGAGAGGTCTGGATCGCACCTTTCCGGTTGATATGCTAATGTTCATTTAGATAAAGAGACACCATGTGCGGAATTGTTGGTTATATTGGAAAACGACAGGCTTCTGAGGTCATTTTGAAGGGATTGCAACGGCTGGAATACCGTGGTTATGATTCGGCCGGGTTTGCCATCCTGGACGATGATATGAAGATTCTGAAGATCAAGGGAAAAGTTGATGAGCTTGTTAAAAAGGATAAAGAGGAGATGACGGAGGGTCATCTGGGCATCGGTCACACCCGCTGGGCAACTCATGGTGAGCCCAGCGAAATCAATGCGCATCCCCATGTTGGAGCATCCGGCAAGTTCGCGCTGGTTCATAACGGTATTATCGAAAATTATAATGTGCTTCGTAAGGATCTGGAGAAGAAGGGGCACAAATTCACCGGTGAGACCGATACGGAGGTGCTCGCCCATCTGATTGAAGAGATTCATGATATGAGTGATATCGACTTCTTTCAGGCCGTCCAGCAGGCCCTGGGGCAGGTGAAAGGAACATATGGCATTGCGGTGGTCCATAAATATACGCCGGACCGGATCATTATCGCGCGGAAAGGCTCACCATTGCTCATTGGTATCGGGGAGGATGAGTACTTTGTAGCATCGGATGCCTCTCCGATCATAGAATACACCAAGAAAGTGGTCTACCTGGAAGATGAAGAGATGGCGGTGGTGACCCGGGACGGGTATGAGGTGTCGACGCTGAAAAACATAACGCTGACCAAGGAGGTCCATGAGCTGGCCATGAACCTGGAGCAGATAGAGAAAGGCGGATATCCCCATTTTATGCTCAAGGAGATCTTTGAACAGGGGGGGACCATTGCGGATTGTATGCGGGGCCGGCTGATGGTCGCCGAAAACCGGATTCAGCTAGGTGGACTTGAGGGCGTAGTCGATAAAATCATCAATGCCCGCCGTGTAGTCATAGCCGCCTGCGGAACCAGTTGGCATGCCGGCCTGGTGGGCGAGTACCTGTTTGAATATCTGGCCCATATGCCGGTGGAAGTGGAGTATGCCTCGGAGTTCCGGTATCGTGAACAGCTTGTCGATGAACGGGATGTGATGATCGTGATTTCCCAGAGTGGAGAGACCGCCGACACCCTGGCAGCCCTGCGGGAAGCCAAACGAAATGGAGCCATGGTCATAGGTATATGCAATGTGGTCGGCTCGACCATCGCCCGGGAGACCGATGCCGGGGTGTACACACACGCCGGACCCGAGATTGGAGTGGCATCCACCAAAGCTTTTACGGCGCAGGTAACGGTCCTGACCATGATGGCGATGCTGTTTGGTCGGCAGAATAAAACCCTCTCGGATGAGCTGATGCAGGAACTGGTGCAAGAGCTGAAAACCATTCCTGAAAAAGTGGAAGAGATGCTCCGGAATACGGATGAGATCAAAAACATTGCCCGTCTCTTCACCTATGCTTCGCACTTCCTCTATCTGGGACGTTCGTACAGTTTTCCGGTTGCACTCGAAGGTGCGCTGAAGCTCAAGGAGATCTCTTATATTCATGCCGAAGGATACCCGGCTGCGGAGATGAAGCACGGTCCGATCGCATTGATCGACGAACATATGCCGGTCGTGGTTATTGCGGCGACGGATCATACCAACGAAAAGATGATCAACAATATCGAGGAGGTCCGGGCACGCAGGGGACGGATTATATCCATCTCTTCCGACGGTCAGTCGGATGTCGACCGCCTCGCCGAATTCAGCATCAACATTCCTGAAGTTCATGACTGTCTGACTCCGCTGCTCTCCTGTATTCCGCTGCAGCTGCTCTCGTATTACATTGCTGTGAACCGAAAATGCCATGTCGATCAACCCAGGAATCTGGCGAAAAGTGTAACCGTTGAATAGGATACAGAAGACAGGATACAGAAGACAGGATACAGAAGACAGAAGACAGAAGACAGAGTGCAGAAGACAGAGTGCAGAATACAGAAGACAGAATACAGTGGGCGGATGTCCGTTTCTGAGTTATGGATGCTAACTATAATAAACAACGCAGAAGTAACGACATCGGTGGTACCACCAGGGACGGTGGTAATACCGAAGATCCATTAAGAGTGCAGGCAACCGGTGAAGTCAAAGCCGGTGATACCAAATCTGCTGACACCCAATCTTCTAATACTCAATCTGCTGATACTCAATCTGCCAATACCAAATCTGCTGACACGACAACAGATAATGCTGAAATTGGAGACGTTACGAACCGGGGGACACTCCGCATCAAGAATATGGTGTGTGACCGCTGTATCATGACGGTCGATGAAGTGTTGCGTGATCATGGCTTTCGTGTGGATCAGATTTCTCTCGGTGTGGTTGTGATTGCACCCAAACCCGATACCGATAGCCTGGGCGCAATCGAACAGGATCTTGAAGCCAGGGGTTTTTCCCTTGCGCGTGATCACCGTGAGCAAATGGTATCCGCTATCAAATCGGAGCTTATCACCTACCTCAGGCTCATTGAGGCCCGGCAGGAGCCCCCCTTGCTGTCGGAATACCTCTCCGCCAAAATGCACCGGTCCTATCCCACTTTGAGTCGCGCCTTTACCGCATCAGAAGGCCATACCATTGAACAGCATCTGATACGCCTCCGCACGGAAAGGGTCAAAGAGCTGTTGAGCTTCGGGGAGCACACTCTCAGTGAAATCGCATTTCAGGTCGGGTACAGCAGTGTGCAGCACCTATCCGCACAGTTCAAGAAAGTGACCGGAAAATCGGTTTCGGAGTATAAAAAAGAGAGAGGGTCGTCCCGCCAGAAGCTTGACGCAATCCAATAATCGCCGGCGTCAAAATTATATAACATATACTCATGCCGATATAACGCTCAGTGGGCTTTTTATTCGTTATTTAGAGATGCAATGGAACAGAACCGCAAAACGGCTGCAAATATCAGCAATAAATGACGAATCGAGAAAAGCAGAATAGCAGAGAAAAGCAGAATAGCAAATTCATTCAGGAATCATCGGGTTCCGGGGCTGATGTCCAACAAGGATCGGATGGTGGTTCATCTGCACCGAAACGGATGCAGCATACCCTGCAGATTGAGGGAATGAGTTGCGCATCCTGTGTGGCGAATGTTGAACGCGCTCTGAAATCGGTGGACGGGGTGGATGAGGCGAACGTCAGTCTTGCCACTTCTGAAGCGCGCATCAACAAAAGCGGCGACAATATCGAAGAGTTGATCCGTGCCGTTGAAAAGGCGGGTTTTCAAGCCTCCCTGATGGATGAACTTGGTGCGCCGCTTGAGGATACAGAATTATCACCGGCGGGGGATACTGACGGCAAATCCGGTGCGAAAAGCCGGGAACCGGCCACCAGAAGAAAAGCTTCCCGTTTCAAACAAAAATTCTGGATAGCACTGCCCCTGGCGGTTATTGTTTTTATACTGGACATGGGACCGATGGCGATACCCGCCTGGCACGGATGGGTATCGGGACATCTTACCGCTTGGAACAGCCTTCAAATGGCGCTTACGGCAGTTATTTTGTTCTATGCCGGATCCTCTTTTTTTACCGGCGCCTGGCTTTCGGCGAAGCACCGTACGGCCGATATGAACACCCTGGTGGCTATCGGGACCGGAGCCGCATTTTTCTTCAGTACCTATGCCACATTTTTCGGCAGCGAAGGAGGATTGGTGCAGCCCCATGAAGTCTATTTTGAAACGGCAGCCATTATCGTAGCGTTGATTTTGCTGGGTAAGTGGATGGAAGAGCGAGCCCGGCACCGCGGCCGTGATGCCATTACCGGGCTGCTTGAGATGACCCCTCAGAAAGCCCATCGAATCCGGACCGGTGAGGCTACCCCTGACAGCACATCCGGCAATGGAAATGGCCGTTTTGAAACCATTCCGGTTCGGGAGGTAGCAGCGGGTGACCGGCTTCTGGTTAAGGCATGGGAGCAGATTCCGGTTGATGGAGCAGTAATTTCCGGTAATCCCAGCGTGGATGAAGCCATGATGACCGGTGAAAGTGTGCCTGTTGAAAAGCAGGAAGAGGACAAGGTTATCGGCGGAACCCGCAATACTTCGGCATCCTTCGAAATGGTCGCTACACATGTCGGTGCCGATACGGCACTGGCCCGTATCATCAACACGGTTCGTGACGCTCAAAACTCCAAGCCGCCTATACAAAGACTGGTGGATAAAGTGGCATCCATTTTTGTGCCGGTGGTGATCGGTGTTGCGCTCCTGACCTTTTTCCTCTGGCTGTGGGCCGGCGGTCCGGCCCAGGCCATGGTGAACATGGTCGCGGTTCTGGTGATTGCCTGTCCCTGTGCGCTGGGACTCGCGACTCCCACCGGACTCATGGTGAGCTCGGGCCGGGCTGCCGAGAAAGGAATTTTGATCAAGGACGCCGTTACCCTGGAGGAGGCCCGTAAAGTCGATGTGGTTATGCTGGACAAAACCGGCACCCTTACCACCGGCGTTATGGAAGTGAACCGGGTGATCCCGTTTGAGAGCCATCGCGCCCCGGATCTGTTGGTGTCGGCTGGCTCGGTGGAGCAACAATCCGATCATCCCATTGCCGACAGTATTGTGCGATATGCCGGTGAACAGGGATTGTCCCTGCTGGATGCCACCGGGGTTGAAACCTTTATGGGAATGGGCATTACCGGAATATTGAATGACCGGCGTGTAACCGTAAGCGCTCATACGGTATACGACGATTATACCGATGAACAGCAACAGCTTATCAGTGAAGCCCAGGATCGCGGAGAAACCGTGCTTCTGGTCCGGTTTGATGATAAGCCGGCCGGTATCATCACCGTTTCCGACCGGATTCGACCGGAGGCCGCCGATGTTATAAGGAAACTGAAAGCAAGAAAAATTGAGACGGTAATGGTCACCGGAGACCAATACCGGAATGCAAGAGTGGTTGCCGACAGTCTGGGTATTGATCATGTGGAAGCCGGCGTGCAGCCCGATCAGAAAGCGGAACAGGTCAGACATTACCAGGACAAAGGGAAACGCGTGGCCATGGTAGGCGATGGCATCAATGACGCAGCAGCCCTGGTACAGGCCGATCTCGGAATGGCCCTCTCCGGTGGAACCGATCTGGCCATGTCCTCTTCCGATATCACGCTGGTCGGAGGCAGTCTGGAGAAGATTACCGATGCCCTCGACCTGTCCCGCGGCACACTCAGGATCATCCGGCAAAATCTTTTCTGGGCCTTCGCCTACAATACACTGGGAATTCCGTTGGCCGCCCTCGGCTTCCTGAGCCCGATGTTCGCCGCCTTTGCCATGGGCATGAGTTCCGTAAGTGTAGTCATGAACAGCCTGAGAATTAAAAAATTATAATTACCCACACGTTAAAATGAGCATTTATCAATATAAATTATATATATTGTTGATGCCGGATACCGGGGCTGTACAGGCAGGAATCCGATAAAAAAGGCTATATCAGCAAAATATCCGGTGTTTCCGGATATTTTGGAAAATAATTTACAGCTTGTATTGTCGATTCCACAGGTCTGCACATTTTCAGGTTATCAACGAATTATCCACCATTACTCAACATTTAAGAAATTTCGAGGTTATGCAATGAAGCGTTGGAAAAACCGCATTGCTGCGATCATGATCTTATTGGTAATTGTTATCGTCATTTTAACCGGGTGAACGGGTTAACGAAAACGTACAAACGGATCCTGAAAACATGGAAAAAAAAGAAGTATATCGCGTAGAAGGTATGAGTTGCAGTGGTTGTTCCGGCACGGTGCAATCGGCGCTTATGCAGGCCGCCGGCGTCAAGGATGCCCGGGTCGACCATGAAGAAGGGGTTGCTGAAATCACCCACTCACTTTCGTCGGACGAAGTAGCCTCAATTGTTGAGGGTGCCGGCTACCGGGTGAGCGGCAAGGAAGGATCCTGATGCCAGGATCTATTGAATTTCCCTGTAAATACAGTATCTTGGTGTTATCATGAGTTACCCCTACACATATCATTTGCCGGCTGAACCACGGCTTCGGGGTGGCGGCCGATCCGGAAATCTCCGTACGAAACAACGTCTGTGGTCTTTTCCGGCGTTCCTGGTAATCGCTCTGATGGCCCTTCCGGTGGATTATCTGGCATCGGTCGACTGCCCGATGATGGAGGATGCTTGTGACCAGATGGAGATGTCCGACTGCTGCCCGCTTCCAGAAGAGGAGCAAAAAGAGACGGCGGACACGGATAAGACGTCGTCCTGCGACGGTGATCAGGCATCCGGTGACCACGAGGAGTGCTTATCCTGCATGGATTGCGGATGTTATTTTACTCCCTATACCGGCGATAACCAGAATTCTCAAAGAGAAGCCACACTGAGTGATCTCTCTGCCGGACTCCAGACATCCGGTGCAATTGCATCTTTCATCACCCACTATCCCATAGAACACAAAAAACCGGTCTCATCGCCCCTCCCGCGACCGGTGCCCCTGTATGTGATGAATCAGGTCTTTTTGAACTGATTATCAGTTATTTGCGGATCAGCCTGAGCCTTTCTTGTCTGCTGATCAGTCTTGCTCCATGATGCCCGGATCTGCCCGTACATGCGGGCCATGATGCGAATGCCGATATGATAAGTACATAGTATGGCATGCTTATGAGCAATAATAATACCATCTAAAATTGCAACCCGCTTTAAGAGTGTTTCCATTTCTCCAGGAATCAATAGTTAGGCATTAGGTGTTAGAATTGTACGGACCCGGTAATAGTTCAAGTAACTATTTATATATCATTCAATTAATCGGAATTTATGACCTCCCGAATCATTCGCTTTTTTCTCGAAAACAAACTGATCGCCCTGCTGCTGTTCCTGTCGCTGGCCGGATGGGGCATCGCCACGGCACCGTTCGACTGGGACATTGATCTGATCCCGCGCGACCCGGTGCCTGTGGATGCGATCCCGGACATCGGTGACAACCAGCAGATCATCTTCACCGAGTGGCCCGGCCGGTCGCCGCAGGATATCGAGGATCAGATCACCTATCCGCTCACCACACAACTCCTGGGCATTCCGGGCGTGCGGACCATCCGCAGCAACTCCATGTTCGGTTTCTCGTCGATCAATATCATCTTTGAAGACGATATCGAATTCTACTGGAGCCGCTCCCGCATCCTTGAAAAACTGAACGCGCTTCCCGCCGACCTGCTGCCGGGGGGTGTGCAGCCGGGACTCGGACCCGATGCCACCGCCCTGGGACAGATTTTCTGGTACACGCTGGAAGGATATGACACCGAAGGGAATCCGACCGGAGGATGGGATCCCCAGGAACTCCGTTCTATTCAGGATTTCCAGGTGCGTTATGCACTTTCCGGAGTGGAGGGGGTCGCCGAAGTAGCAAGCATCGGCGGATTTGTAAAGGAATACCAGGTGGACATCGATCCGGTCGCCATGCGTGAGGCCGGTGTCACCGTTACCGATATCGGTGATGCGGTGCGCAGCAGCAACCTGGATGTCGGGGCACGAACGATCGAAATGAACCGCGCCGAGTATGTGGTGCGCGGACTCGGCTATATCCAGTCACTGGAGGATCTGGAGGAGAGTGTCGTGGCAGTGAGAGATAACACGCCCATCCGCATCAGGGACGTAGCCCATGTGGGAATGGGTCCGGCCCAGCGGCGTGGCGCCCTCGACAAAGCCGGGGCGGAAGCGGTCGGCGGCGTAGTTGTGGCCCGCTACGGCGAAAATCCGCTGGAGGTGATCCAGAATGTGAAGGAGCAGATCGAGACCATCGCCCCCGGCCTTCCGTCGAAAGAACTGGCTGACGGCACCATGTCACAGGTGGAGATTGTGCCGTTTTATGACCGGACCGGCCTCATTTATGAAACGCTCGGCACGTTGGAGGAGGCGCTCTCACTGCAGATTCTGATTACCATCATTGTGATCATTATTATGGTGATGCATTTGCGCACCTCGCTGATTATTTCGGCGCTGCTGCCCCTTGCGGTACTCATGAGTTTCATCATGATGAAATATGTCGGGGTGGACGCCAATGTGGTGGCTCTGGCCGGGATCGCGATATCCATCGGGACGGTGGTCGATATGGGGATCATCCTCACCGAAAACATGCTCAAGCATATGGATGAGAAAGACCCGGACGAGGATATGCTGGAGACGATTTACCGGGCTACCGCCGAGGTGAGTCCGGCTGTGATTACCGCTCTGATGACCACGATCGTCAGCTTCCTCCCGGTCTTTATGCTGGAAGCCCAGGAAGGACGTCTGTTCGGACCGCTGGCCTTCACCAAAACCTTCATCCTGATCGCGGCCCTGGTGATCGTCATCACCCTGATTCCCGCATTCTCCCACTGGCTGTTCTCCCGGCGGATTGACAGTCAACGGTGGCGGATAATCTGGAATGGAATACTGATTGCCGGCGGTGTGATCATCGCCTTTGCTTATCTGGCCTGGGCGGGATTGGCCCTGATCGCACTCGGAGCCAACAATCTGGCGGGAATATGGCGGGAGGAATACCGGCCGTGGTCACCCTGGGTCAACAACGGGATCATATTTCTGGCCGTTGCCTGGCTGCTGGCCGGAACCTGGCTGCCGCTCGGACCCGAAAATCCGGTTTCGGTCAGCCTGCTCTTCATCCTGCTTATGGTGGGAGTCATTTTCGGCCTGTTCTGGCTCTTTATGAAATACTATGAACGTATTCTGGACTGGTCACTGAGACACAAAGCCGCCTTTCTGTCTATACCTCTGCTGATCCTGTTATTTGGAGCGATGAGTTGGCAAGGGTTTGATTCCACGTTCCGGTTTGCGGCAAAAGGGTGGAATGCGATTGGTGTGGAAATCCAGGAAACCCGTCTCTGGTCGGCCGCCGACGAACGTTTTCCGGGACTGGGACAGGAGTTTATGCCGACTCTCGACGAGGGCTCATTTCTGTTGATGCCTACGACCATGCCGCACGCCGGCATGGAAGAGACCCTGCAGATGATGCGCGAGATGGACATGCGGATCGCCTCTGTTCCCGAAGTGGAGACCGTGGTCGGCAAGATCGGAAGGGTGGAATCGGCTCTGGATCCGGCGCCAATATCCATGTTCGAGAATGTGATCATGTATAAAAGCGAGTACAAGACGGATGAGCGGGGGCGTCGGGTGCGCTTTCAACACGAGGATGGTGAGTTTGTCCGGGACGATGACGGCGAACTGATTCCCGATCGACGCGGGCGCTACTTCCGTCAATGGCGGGATCATATCCAGGATCAGGACGATATCTGGACCGAGATCCTGCACGCGGGTGATCTTCCGGGGGTCACATCCGCCCCGAAGCTGCAGCCGATCGAAACGCGGCTGATCATGTTGCAGACGGGTATGCGGGCCAATATGGGGGTTCGGGTTAGCGGACCGGACCTGGAGACGATCGATGAGTTTGCCACCAGTCTGGAGCCGGTGCTGCGTGAAGTGGAAGGCGTGCGTCCCGCTTCGGTATTCGCCGATCGCGTGGTGGGCAAACCGTATCTTGAAATTGACATTGACCGGCAGGCGATCGCCCGGCACGGCCTGACCATCCGCAATGTACAGGAGGTGATCAATACCGCCATCGGCGGACAGACGCTTGGTATGACCGTCGAGGGTCGTGAGCGCTATCCGCTGCGTGCCCGGTATGCCCGGGAGTACCGGAACAATCCGGACGAAATGAAACGAATTCTGGTACCGGCGCCGGACGGCTCCCAGATTCCGCTGGGACAGCTGGCCGAAATCCAGTTCGAAACCGGGCCTATGAACATCCGCAGCGAGAACACCTTTCTCAACGCCTATGTCACATTCGACAGTCAGCCGGGCGAAGCGCCGGTGGATGTGGTCAACCGGGTGAGAGATCATTTCGATGAGCAGATCAGCGAGGGCAGTCTCAATGTTCCCGACGGCATCAGTTATGTGTTCGAAGGTGAGTTCCGCAATCAGCAGCGGGCGGCCGAACGGCTGTCGGTGGTTCTGCCGATCACACTATTGATCATCTTCCTGATCATATACTTCCAGTTCCGCTCCTCGCCGGTCACCATCATTGTGTTTTCCGGGATTGTCCTGGTCTGGGCGGGAGGATTCATTCTGCTCTGGCTCTACGGAGAAAACTGGTTTTTTAATTTCTCAGTTATGGGAGTGGAGCTTCGCGAATTTTTTCAGATGGGCGCTATCAACATGAGTGTGGCGGTCTGGGTCGGATTCCTGGCCTTGTTCGGCATCGCCGTGGATAACGGCGTGGTGATGGCCACCTATCTGGAGCAGCTGTTTGAGCGGAAAAGGCCGCACGACAGGGAAACGGTATATGCAACGGCCATCGAAGCCGGCATGCGCAGGGTGCGGCCCTGTCTGATGACCACCGGTACGACACTGCTCGCCCTGATGCCGATCCTCACTTCTCCCGGAAAGGGATCCGAAATCATGATTCCAATGGCGATTCCCATTTTCGGCGGCATGCTCATCCAGGTGCTGAGCCTGCTTCTGGTACCGCTGCTGTACGCCTTGTGGAAAGAAAAATCGCTGACATTTAATCCCGAAAATAATGACAACCATGAATGATATCCACAGAAATCCAAAACCCCTGAAGGAGAGATGGCTGACCGTCCCCCTGAGGGAGAGATGGTTGACCGGCTTGTCACTGATCGGACCGATCGGGATGATTTTGCTGATGATTGCGGCGGCGGCGGCCCCGGCTGAAGCACAGGACCGCCCGGGAGACCAGGCTCAACAGGGACGCCAGGTTCAACAGGATCGCCCGGGAGACCAGGCTCAGGAAGACCAACAAATCCGGCAGCTACAAAAAGATCAACAGGACCCTCAACAACATCAGTATTCCGGACAGGCGACGCACCCGCAACTGGAAGAGTATCTCCGCATCGCCGCGGAGGAGAACCCGGAGTTGCGCGCCTTGTGGCACCGCTATCGTTCGGAGCAGGAGAAAATTCCGCAGGTGGGTACCCTGCCCGATCCCGAAGTAAACATCGGATACGATTTCAATCCGATGATGTCGGAGACGGTGCTCGGACGTTTTTCAATATCCGCCATGCAGATGTTTCCCTGGTTCGGGACACTGGAGTCGCGCCGGGAGATGCAACGGGCCGCATCCGAGGCAGATCTGCAGCGCCTGAACAGCCGACAACTGGAGTTGTACCGTGATATTCAATTTATCTGGTTTGATTTAACGGAACTGCAACGACAGATCGGGATCGCCGAAGAGACCATAGAACTGATTCGTGATCTGGAAACCCTGGTGGAAGTTCGCTATGAGACGGCGCGAACCGGACAGGCTGACTTGCTTCGCATACAGATGGAGGAGCAGCGCCTGCAGACCATGATTTCCAATCTGGAAGACAAAAGGAATCCTGTCAAAGCCCGGTTTAATGCCCTGTTAAATCGGGAATCCGATGCCGGGGTGCAAACGGTCGATGAGATTGGTTCGCGACCGCTT
>SLOL01000060.1 GCA_007132495.1 Balneolales bacterium | reverse complement strand
TCGACAGGGGTGTATGGATTCCGGGGCCAGGACGCCGATGAACACGATCCCCATCCCCCCGAAACGGAAAACGGTAAAGGGTTGATTGCGATGGAAAGGCAGCTGATGGACGGACTCCGTGTATCGGTGACGGTGGTACGCATGGCCGGCCTGATTGGCCCGGAACGTCATCCGGGGCGGTTTTTGTCAGGGCGCGGAGGAAGAGCCGGCAGGAAAGAGATCCGCGGCAGCGGCGAAGAGCCGGTTAACTTGATCCACCTGGAGGATGCCGTCGGGGTCCTCTGTGCATTAATAAACCAACCGGAAATCACCGGTATCTTCAATGCCTGCACCCGGGAGCATCCCTCCCGTAAAACGTTCTACACCCGGGCATCCGAAGAACTGGGGTTTGATCCGCCCGTATTTGCAGACCGTGCGCCCCGACCCTGGAAACGGATCGTCAGTGAGAAAATCCGCCGGGCCACCGGATACAAATTTGTCTATGATGATCCGGTTGATGCGTTCAAAGACATGTAAAGGCACGGATTCCGCTTCCGCAATTGTACCCTGATTATAAATCCGGGCCGGCAGGATCTCAATCACGCCCGCCACAATCGCCATCCGATCCAGATGGTAATGGCCAGCATCAGTGCTGTGGCATAGAACGGCAGAAAAACCATCACCCCGAATAGAAATCCGCCCCAGGTAGGCCCGATTGCCCGTCCCAGCCCCGACAAGCCCTGGGTCAGTCCCATCATGGCCCCATAACTGTTCGTTCCGGCCTCTTTGGAGATCAGGCTGTTTATGGTAGGCAGATTGAGGCTGTGTCCCAGCGCCATAATACCGAGAAACACCGTGAGCATGGAGACCGATTGGGACAAGGCGATGGCACCGAGTCCGAGCGTCATGAGGATGTTTCCGGTAAAAAACAGACCCGTTTCGGAGAACCAACGGCTGAGCGGACGGATGAGTCCGCCCTGAACAATCACGGCGATAAGGCCTATGTAAAAAAACTGCATCCCCACCTGTTCGGGGTTCATCTCCAGTATCTCCTCAGCGAAGAGCGGAAAGGCGCTGTATAGACTGGCCTGCCCAAAGGAAAGCAGGAATACCGCTCCGAGCAGAAACGTAATGGGACCACCGGTTGCTTTCTGCTCGGCGGATAGACGTCTCCAGAATTCAGGCATGAAGACACTGGGCCGGATACCGGTCTGTTTGACACCGGATGCGGAATCACTCTTCCATAATCCGCTGTGGTTGCCGGTTTGTTCCTGCTCCGGCTGTTGCTCGCTCACCAGCTGTTTCTTGTCCTTCGCCTGTTGCATGCTCTCCGGCTGTTGAACGCCCTCTGCCTTTTCTTTGCTCCCCGGCTGTTGAACGCCCTCTGCCTGCGCCGACTCCTCCGTATCCACTGTCTCCGGAAGGAAAAAGAGCACCATCAGCAGACTACAGAATGACAAAAACGCGGCAAAGAAGCCGGGCAGACCGAACCGGTGCATTTCCATCCATTCAGCGAGGCCGGTAAAACCTGTTGCAGCCACCCACTCCTGAAAACCCGGGTGGATGAGTCCGGAGGCCAGGGCCGGCCCCAGGACAAACCCGATGCCGAATGCCGCACCGATCAGCCCCATTCCTTTGGCCCGGTCTTTGTCGGAGGTGACATCCGCGATATAGGCCTGGGCCGTGGCGATATTCCCTCCCATCACCCCGGCCACCAGCCGCGACAGAAACAGCACCAGCAGCGAGCCCGCCAGACCGAACATGATATAGGCGACCACGGCCCCGGCGGTACTCAGCAGCATAATCGGCCGGCGACCGATGCGGTCGGACCAGCTCCCCCATATCGGGGAAAAAACGAGTTGGGCTACCGAATAGATGCTGTAGAGCAGCCCGATAACAACCGGCGTGGCCGCAAACTCCCTTGCATAAAAAGGAAGCAGCGGCAAAACAATGCCGAAACCGATCAGATCGATCAGTACGACCAGAAAAACTGTGGCAAGTGAGCCTTTTTTCAACGGGATGCCCCGGTTTCATTCAGGGTGGATAATACCCGGTCGGCGGCATCAACGGTCTTGCGGATCACTTCATCATCGTGGCAGTGCGAGACAAACCACGCTTCGAATGCCGACGGAGGCAGGTAAATTCCTTCCCGGAGCATACCGTGGAAAAATCGGGCAAAAAATCCGGTATCAGTGCGACTCACATCCGAAAAGCTTTCGACCGGTCCCTCGCAGAAGAAAAAGCCGAGCATCGAACCGACCCTGTTGTCGGTGACGGTAATTCCGTGACTGTTGAACACCTTCCCGAGCTCTTTCTGCAAGGACCCCGCCTGCTGTTCCAGCTCGTCATAGATCGACGGATTTTCATCCAGTTCGGCAAGCAAAGCGAGTCCGGCGCTCATCGCCACCGGGTTTCCGGACAGGGTTCCGGCCTGATAGACCGGTCCGTCCGGTGCCACCACGCCCATCACTTCGGCACTACCGCCAAAAGCTCCGACCGGCATACCCGCACCGATTACCTTGCCATAGGTCATCAGGTCGGGCTGCACCCCGAACCGTTCAACAGCGCCTCCCCGGGCGATGCGGAATCCGGACATCACCTCATCAAAGATAAGCAGTGCTCCGTGTTCATCACACAATCTGCGGAGACCGGCCAGGAACCCCTCTGTTGGCGGAACACATCCCATATTACCGGCCACCGGCTCCAGTATGACGGCGGCCACCTCCTCTCTGTTTTCTTCCAGAAGGCGCTGTACACTGTCGAGACGATTGTAATCGGCAGTAAGCGTATCCTTTGCCGTTCCGGCGGTTACACCGGGACTGCTGGGATGCCCGAGAGTCAATGCCCCGCTTCCGGCCTTGATCAGAAACGAGTCACCGTGTCCGTGATAACACCCTTCAAATTTGATAATCTTGTCACGACCGGTATACCCCCGGGCCACACGAATCGAACTCATGGTTGCCTCGGTACCCGAGTTGGTCATTCGCACCTTGTCGAGTCCGGGCACCATGCCACAAACCCGTTCGGCCATCCTGTTTTCCAGGACGGTTGGTGCGCCGAAAGAGGTTGAATCTTCTGCAGCCTTTTTCACCGCCTCTATAACGGCCGGGAAAGCGTGGCCGAGGATCATGGGTCCCCACGAGGCGATGTAATCGACCAGTTCGTTACCGTCTTCATCGTACATAAAGGCGCCTTTGGCCCGCTTAATGAAAAGCGGAGTACCGCCAACACCTTTAAAGGCCCGCGCCGGGGAGTTCACTCCACCCGGAATATGTTTGTGGGCCTGATCAAAAAATTTCTTGCTTTCGGGATAGGACATACGGAGGCAAATTTCCTTTGAAAATTCGGGTTTGGAACACACAAAGCAAACGATACTCCTTTACGGAGACCGGAGCGTCAAGGATACAAAAAATACGGCAGAAAATGGAGTCCCGGCGGTAATGAAATTAATACCGCAAGCATATTTAAGTCCTCGGCTAACGGCGAGGGATTTTTTCCATTCCCCGTATGGAACATTAAACGGGATTCCTGATGCCGGTGCGAAAAAAGAGGACGTTATTATGCTGCAACTTTGTTATTCTGTAACAATGTCATAATTTTTATATCCACTTTCCCTGACATATTTCCGGTGTTGCAACTTTTTGGATGTCGCAACTTTCCCGTTGTCGCAACATATAAAATGAAAATATTCCTATGGGCAAAAAAACAAACGTGTTGTATCTGATCCTGATCCTGTTACTCGCCGGATGCGGGAGTGAAACAAAAGAAGAGGAAGAAGTATACGAAGTACGCGGACGATATTTGAGCACTCAAATCGGTGGAGAATCTATTTCGGTAATTCATGAAGCGATTCCGGATGTCATGCATGCCATGCGGATGGAATTACGGATTGATGATCCGAGTGTTTCCGAACGTTTTCAGACCGGTGACATCATTGCGTTTGAGATGGTTAATACCGAAAGCGGCTGGTATGCCCGGAACATAGAAATGCTGCCGCCGGATACCGAGCTGGAGCTGCCGGACGTATTGCGGGATGTCGGGGCGCGATAAATCAGCATGCCTTCAAGCGGATGCGCCCTGCCGGGCGCACACAAAAAAAAAGCGGACTCCCCGCATTCGGGAAATCCGCTTTATAGTGCTACATGATCCAAATTTTCCAGGGATCAGTAACGGCCGCCGTTGCGGCTTCCGCCACCGAATCCACCGTCATTTTTCTTGGGACGGGCCTTGTTAACTACAAGAGAGCGGTCCATATAATCTACTTCATGCAAATCTTCGATTGCTTCGTTTGCCTCTCCGTCATCGTTCATTTCTACAAAACCAAATCCTCGTGAGCGTCCGGTTTCGCGATCGGTGATAATTTTGGCAGACGTTACGTCGCCATATTCTGCAAAGAGTTCCTGAAGCTGATCTTCACTTGTTTTGAAGCTGAGATTGCCAACATAAATCGTGGTCATAAATCGTCGTATTAAATTAAAGGTGATGTAACTTGGCAATGTCAACCGAAGAAATGTGAGCGATACCCCTTTGCCGGATATGCACGGGCAAAGGCAGAGTGTGCATAATGCCACAGCTTATTTGCTGCAGCGCACTGAAAAGATCTGCTGTGAGAAATCCGTAATCATCATTATCTATCAAACTTTCAATAGCCAATTAACGTAATTTACGCATTATTTACTGATTCTCTAAATTGTTTTTTCCAACGGTGTGGTTTTTTTTATCATAATGAAATTTATTTGGTCTGTTCAAGCAATCTTGCGGCTTTTTCGGCCCAATATGTTGCTATCACATCGGCCCCCGCCCGTTTGAAAGCCAGTAAACTCTCCATCACAGCCTGATCTTCATCCAGCAAGCCCTTCTCCGCTGCAGCCTTGATCATGGCGTATTCCCCGCTGACATTATAGACGGCAACCGGTACCTGCACCTGTTTTTTGACAGCCCGCACCACATCCAGGTAGGGAAGCCCGGGCTTGACCATTACCATATCGGCACCTTCTGCTTCATCCATTTGCGCCTCTTTAACCGCTTCGGCGACATTGGCCGGATCCATCTGATACGATTTCTTGTCACCAAAACCCGGTTTGGAATCAAGGGCATCACGGAACGGCCCGTAAAAACCTGAGGCATATTTGGCACTGTAGGCAAGAATACCGGTATTGTACAATCCGTTTGCTTCCAATGCACGGCGAATTTCGCCGATGCGTCCGTCCATCATGTCAGATGGCGCCACATAGTCGGCTCCCGCCCGGGCATGGGATACAGCCATCCGTGCAAGCACATCCACCGTCTCATCATTGACGATCTCCCCGTCCCGCACAATTCCGTCATGACCGTAACTTGAATAGGGATCCAGGGCCACATCGGTCATCAACACAAGTCCGGGCACCGCCTCTTTCATCCGTTTGACCACCGTCTGTATCAAGCCGTTTTCATTCAGTGCTTCGGTTCCCTCATTGTCTTTTTTGGCTTCCGGCACTTTTACAAACAGCAAAACTGCCGGTATTCCCAATTCATGGAGCATGGCCGCCTGCCTGACAGCCAGATCCGGTGACAACCGAAAATAGTCCGGCATTGAAGCGATCGGTTCTTTCACCTCTTTACCTTCGGTTACAAACAGGGGGGCAATGAAGTCGGACAGCGACAAACGGTGTTCGGCAACCATCATTCTCCGGCCGGGATGAAGCCGGTTTCGACGTCCCCGCACCAGGGGAAAGCCCGATTGGAAATCATTGTCTGGTTTTGTCATGGTTATACTGTCGATGGTTTTGTGTTCAGGATTATCGACGGCCGGTATCACTCCAACAGCACACCGGTCAAAATCGTTGTATTATAAAAGTGTGTCACCTTAAAGAATACAAAAATAAATCAGATCATTCCTTCCGGATACAGATGGGGAAACCACCATCCCACAACATGAGTTGGAAAGCCCGCCCGCAGCGGCGCTTTATGGTTTTCCGACTCCAGAAGTCCTTCCTCAAGCAGTGAACTGACCAATGTACGGGCTGTCCGCTCACCCAGGCCGGTAATACGGGGAGCCTCTCCCCTGGCTATACTCCCCCGCAGAAGTACCGTCTCCAGCAGATAGCGGGCCTCGCTTCGCAGTTCGGGTCTGCCGGATGTCTCAACCGCCCTCACTGAAACATACTTGTGTACGCGCCTCAAGAGCTGATCCGCATCCAGAATATCTTTCATAAAACGGACCTGCCCAAGGCAAAGCTCCAGAAAAAAGAGACAGAAATCGTGCAGCTGTTTTCCGTTCCGATCTCCTTCTGCCGGTTTAAAAAAGCGCCGGTACTCATCCCTGTTGCGGGCAATACCACGCGAAAGACTCCACAATCCATCAGCAGATATCTCTGCCCGCATGGCATAGGCATCGCTGAAGTATCTCAGAACTCGTCCGTTACCCACTTGAAATGGTTGCAACCCGGCCAGGTGGTAATGGGAGGCTGCAAGGCCAATGATACGATCTATGTCCCGCAACCCGGACGGATCATAAGAATGCAAAAATTGCTGCATCCATAAACGGTTTTCGGTGGCTGCTTCATTATCAGAGCGCATTTCACCCGGAATCACACTGATCAATTCGCCCGATTCCGCGTCCACCGTTTCTCGAAACTCCCGGGGCACTCTCTGGAACAATCCGGCATGAATCCACCTCAGGAAATCCTCACTGCTGATGTTTTTATCCGGTTCATCCTCCAACCGTTTCTCCAGAAACTGCTGGATTTTGAGGCAACCACGGCTGAGAAGTTGCATTTTCCTTTTATACGGATCATTTTCGTATATTCCCTGAAATGCTTTTGCTACATACTCCGGATGGATATGTTGATCCTCAATCAGATTGGAGTAATAACAGTTGACATACCTCACCAATCCCTTCAGTTGCATACGAGTTGCCGGATGCCACAGACCGGAAAGCATCGCAGCCTCGCGATGCAGGGCCATTGCCGTACCAGCGATCTCATCGGTTTTATCGGGAAGTATCGGTTTTATGGTGCCGGCGTCAGCCAATGAATTTACGGTTTGATATCAATATTTTTGCCGGATATATTTCCGGTTATTTTGCCGCTTTTATTGCCGGTTCATAACAAGCTATAGTACACTAAATAAGCTATTATTTCAATATAATCAATTTTAAAAAAAATGATTATTAACCAATAATATTTCCGGTAATTTCAAGCGAAACCAGGTATCCTCCGGACACCCCTTCCGCTGGTCACACCTTTTCATGGACCGCCGCACACGAAACGGTCGC
>SLOL01000056.1 GCA_007132495.1 Balneolales bacterium | reverse complement strand
TTTATGGTTTCAGGGTTCAGTACTTCCCCGTTGGATCGGGAGAGAATGGATTCCGCTGAAGCAAGGGAAACACGCAAACTCTTAAAATCTTTTGATACGGATTCGCTTTTTGTAAACGGCAAGGATTTACCTCCGTTAATTTTTAAAATAGGTTGAACAATTCGCTATCTGTGAAAATGTACCGGTGTGCATCAATTGATACTGACTTCGAGTCCGAGACCCTGAAGCTCTCTCACCAGCACGTTGAAGGACTCCGGTGTTGTTCCTTCCGGCAGATTTTCACCTTTCACGATGGCTTCATAAACTTTCGAGCGACCTTTGACATCATCGCTTTTTACAGTGAGCATCTCTTTAAGGATGTTGGATGCTCCATAGGCATAGAGCGCCCAGACCTCCATTTCACCCAAACGCTGGCCACCAAACTGGGCTTTACCTCCCAGCGGCTGCTGCGTAATGAGGGAGTAGGGACCAATGGAGCGGGCGTGAATCTTGTCCTCAATGAGGTGATTCAGCTTCAGCATATAGATATGTCCCACTGTCGTCATCTGCTTGAAACGTTCGCCGGTCTGCCCATCATACAGGTAGGTACGTCCGTCTTCCGGCAACCCGGCTTTATTTAGCCACTCCTGGATATCGTCATAGCTTGCACCGTCGAATGTGGGGGTAGCAAATTTGACACCCAGTTTGGAACCGGCCCAGCCAAGAATGGTTTCATATATCTGGCCAAGGTTCATCCGGGAAGGTACACCCAACGGATTCAGCACAACATCCACCGCTGTTCCATCTTCCAGAAACGGCATATCCTCTGCAGGAACCACTTTGGCAACCACACCTTTGTTACCGTGGCGTCCGGCCATTTTATCACCTACGCCAAGTTTCCGTTTTTTCGCAACATAAACTTTGGCTTTCTGGACAATACCCGGCGGTAGTTCATCACCAACCTGTATGGAATATTTTCTCCGTTTCAGATCCGTTTCGTACTGTCTTCGCAGATTTCGATAATTTTGTATAAGTGTCAAAATGTGCTGGTTGATTTTCTCATCCTGACACCAGTTCTGGCGACTTTTTAAATGTAACGGATCGAGACCTTCAAATATTTGTTTACGGTATTTCTCACCTTTGGCGATGACCTCATTGCCGATATGGTCGACCACGCCCGGTGATGTCTTGTCCTTGAGCAGTTTATACATCCGTTCGGCCCACTGCCCGCTCAGTTTGGCAATCTGTTCGCTATACAGTTCATTTTCCCGTTCCACCAGTTCCTTCTCTTCTTTCCGGGACAACTGTTCATCTTTTTTGCGACTGAACAACTTGGTGTTAATAATGACGCCAGAAACACCCGGAGGTGTTTTCAATGATGCGTCTTTAACATCACCCGCTTTATCTCCAAAGATGGCGCGAAGCAGTTTTTCTTCCGGTGTCGGGTCCGTTTCACCTTTGGGAGTGATCTTGCCGACAATGATATCTCCCGAATTGATCTTGGCACCAACCCGGACGATACCGTTTTCATCCAGGTTACGAGTGGCTTCTTCGCTTACATTGGGTATTTCACGCGTAAGCTCCTCTTCACCCCGCTTGGTGTCACGTACCTGTTGTTCAAACTCCTGGATGTGGATAGAGGTATAGATATCTTCCGATACCACGCGTTCACTTACTACAATCGCATCTTCAAAGTTATACCCTCTCCAGGGCATAAATGCCGCCAGGAGGTTCCTTCCAAGTGCAAGCTCCCCATCCTGAGTGGCACAACCGTCAGCTAACGGCTGTCCCTCTACCACTTTGTCACCCACCTTTACCGTAGGGCGCTGGTTCGATGTGGTATCCTGGTTGGTTCGCTCAAATTTTTTCAGATTGTACTTAATGATTCCATCATCGAAATGTGCAAGTGCCTCCAGTTCATCACGCTCATACCGAACATGAATCTCGGTAGCACTTACATAGACAACTTCGCCGTTGCCTTCCGCAACGATAAGAGCCCTGGAATCACGAGCCGCCCGGTACTCCAGTCCGGTACCCACCACCGGCGGATCCGGCCTGAGCAACGGTACCGCCTGCCGCTGCATGTTGGATCCCATCAGCGCCCGGTTCGCATCATCATGTTCTATAAACGGCACCATCCCTGCGGCAACAGAAACAATTTGATTGGGCGATATATCCATATACCGCACCTCATCAGGGGAGGCCAGACCAACATTACTGTCGCGGAAACGCGAGAATATCAGGTCATTTTCAAATCTGCTTCCCTCACCGAGAGTTGCATTTGCCTGGGCGATAACGGTCTCATCTTCCTGCTCGGCAGCAAGATAATCGATATTCTTGCTAACTTTCCCGTCATCTACCTGACGATAAGGTGTTTCGATAAATCCAAAATCATTGACTTTGGCGTGAACACAAAGCGATGATATCAGACCGATATTGGGGCCCTCGGGCGTTTCAATCGGGCAGAGGCGACCATAATGGGTATAGTGGACGTCGCGCACTTCAAATCCGGCCCGTTCACGTGTCAAACCACCGGGACCCAGAGCCGACATACGACGCTTGTGGGTTAACTCAGCAAGTGGATTGGTCTGATCCATGAATTGGGACAACTGATTGGTCCCGAAGAACGTGTTGATCACACTCGAGATGGTCCGCGCATTAACCAGATCCTGTGGAGTAAACTGTTCCGCATCACGGGAGTTCATTCGCTCGCGAATGGTGCGGGTCATTCTGGCAAGTCCCAGTCCGAACTGCTGGCCAAGCTGCTCACCAACGGTCCGCACTCTTCGATTGCTCAGGTGATCGATATCGTCCACCTGTGACTTCATCTCCTTGAGCCGGATCAGCTCCTTGATAATCGCTATGATATCATCCCGGGTCAATACCTGCAGATCGAGTGACTCCTCAAGGTGCAGGCGTTTGTTAAGCCGGTAGCGGCCCACTTCACCGAGGTCATACCGCTTGTCACTGAAGAACAGCCTTTCAAGAACGGTTCTTGCCGTCTCCATATCGGGCATATCGCCGGATCGAATCTGTCGATAGACTTCGGCAAGAGCACTTTCTTCATCATAGCTGGTGTCCTTGCGCAAGGTGTTGAGGATAACCGATTCATCAACCTCTTCGGCACCCTCTTTCAGCACATGGACCATGGCGACACCGGCTGATTTCAGGGTACTGAAATCCTCTTCGGTAAGTTCGTGGTCACGGGGGAAGAGTACGTTCCTCCTGGTCGCCTCGGTCACTTCGCCGGTTTCATCATCCACAACCTCCTCGGTCTCCTGGACAACCACGTCGGTGGCAAGTTTTCGGCCTACCGCCTTTTTGAATCCTTTAGCGGATTTGGTAGAAACCTCATCCGAAAGTTCAAAAATGGAGAGGATATCATAATCTGAAGAGAAGCCAAGCGCCCGAAGCAGTGTCGTTACCGGCAGCTTTTTCTTGCGATCGATATAAGCCCAAAGGACATCCCTGATATCCGTGGTGAATTCTATCCAGGATCCTTTAAACGGAATGACCCGTGCCGAGTACAGCTGGCTTCCGTTCGGGTGAAGGGATTGCCCGAAGAAAACACCGGGTGACCGGTGCAACTGACTTACAATCACACGTTCGGAACCGTTAATGATAAAGGTTCCCTGCTTTGTCATCCAGGGAAGATCACCGAGAAACACTTCCTGCTCAATGGTTTCACTGGCATCATCCCCGGGATCGGATGCGGAGAGACGCAATTTTGCTTTCAGCGGCAAAGCATAGGTCAACCCTCTTTCCTGGCACTCCTTTACGGAGTACTTCGGGGTATCCACCGCATAATAGATAAACTCCAGAATGCTTTGCTCCCGGGTGTCCTGAATCGGAAAGTGTTCAAAAAATATTTTTTGAAGTCCGATTTCTTCACGATCTTCGGGATCAATATCCCATTGTGTAAAACGCCGGAATGATTCCAGCTGAACATCGAGAAAATCCGGGTAGTCCAATATATTCTGAGTGCGAGCGAAAGATATGCGTCCTGTATGGGTTTGGATGGCGTTACTATTACTCAAGGCTACCTCGTCCTAAGTTTGTGGATGTGCGCACACGATTTCATTTGAATAACCGTGACAGGTAAACAACAATTAAAAGATGCGGATTACCCGGAGGTAACCCACAGACACCAATAGCCAATACCGGATATCCGATATTGGCCTGGCTATAATAAATTCCGGAAGAGCATTATTTCAACTCTACTTCGGCTCCGGCTTCGGTCAGTTTTTCTTTGATGGATTCGGCTTCTGCCTTATCAACACCTTCTTTGATGTTGCTGGGGGCACCGTCTACCAGCTCTTTGGCTTCCTTCAGTCCAAGACCTGTGAGCCCGCGCACCTCTTTGATGACAGCAATCTTGTTGCCGCCGGGTGATTTCAGTACTACGGTAAATTCGGTCTGCTCTTCGGCAACTTCATCACCGCCTTCTGCCGCTGGTGCTGCAGCAACAGCGGTTGCCGCAGGCTTGATACCGTATTCATCTTCCAATACCTGAGCCAGTTCGTTTGCTTCTTTGACGGTCAGGTTTACCAGTTGTTCTGCTATTTCTTTGACGTCTGCCATTGGTTTGTACTCCCGTTGGTTGTTATTCAGTTTAAAAAATCGATTAATTTTCTTTTTCTGTAATGGTTTTCACGGCACTTGCGATATTGGAGCCCTGAGCTTGAAGTCCACCGATGATGTTACTAATCGGGCTCAGGAGCAATCCGGCAATATCGCCGATCACTTCCTCTTTCGACTTCATGGCGGCAAGGTTGTCAAGCTGATCTGCCGTGTAGACCTGTTCTTCAATAATTGCAGCTTTGAACTCCGGCTTTTTCTTGTCCTTTATGAACTTCTTGAGAACTTTCGCCGGCATGGAAGCATCACCCTGGATAATGGAGTAAGCTGTCTCATTGACCGTATGGTCGGCAATATTCTCAAATTTACCGGATTCTTTCAATGCCCGACGGAACAACGTATTGTTGTAGACTTTGTAGGGCAACCCTTTGCTGCGAAATTCCCTGCGCAATTCATTGAGTTCGGCAACCGACATCCCACTGAAATTGGTGAGATAAAGGGCATCAGCCTCCTTCAATTCATCAACTAATCCTTTTACTATCTCTTTTTTTTCCGCTAAAGTAGCCATAAAACAATTACCGTCGTTTAAGATTGTGCAGCAGATCGGGAAATGGGAATACCGGGTCCCATCGTCGAACTGATTGTTACACTGCGAATATATGTTCCCTTCGCAGAAGCCGGTTTCAGTTTGACTACCGTTTTGAGAAATGCTTCCGCATTATCCTTCAGCTGTTCGGCATCAAAACTGGTTTTACCGATTGATGTGTGCAGGATTCCAAACTTGTCTACCCGGAAGTCGATCTTTCCCGCCTTGACTTCCTTCACGGCATCGGCAACATCCATGGTCACTGTGCCGCTTTTGGGGTTGGGCATCAATCCGCGTGGTCCCAGAACTTTACCAAGACGCCCGATTTTTCCCATAACATCAGGTGTGGCCACAATAACATCAATGTCGGTCCAGCCTTCCTGAATTTTTTCGATATAATCATCGAGTCCGACATGGTCCGCACCGGCCTCTCTGGCTTCTTCCTGTTTGGATTCATTAACCAAAGCCAGAACTCTGATGCTCTTGCCGGTTCCATGCGGCAAAGACACAGTTCCACGCACCATCTGGTCGGCATGTCTGGGATCAACACCCAGCCTTATATCCATATCCACAGAAGCATCAAAATTCGATATGGATGTCTTTTTTGCAAGTTCAGCTGCTTCTTCGATACTGTATTCTTTTCCGGCTTCGATCAGCTTTTGAACTTCTACGTATTTTTTTCCTCTTTTAGGCATATTCTAAAACCTGCGAATGATTACTTTTTGCGATCAACTCTCAATCCCATGCTGCGGGCAGTTCCCGCAACCATTTCCGCACCTTGCTCTACATCGTTTGCATTGAGATCTTTCATTTTGATTTCTGCGATCTCCTTGCATTTACTCCACCCCACGGTACCGACTTTCACTTTGTTGGGCTCTCCCGAACCCGACTTTAATTTAAGAGCTTGTTTTAACAAGACGGCAGCCGGCGGAGTTTTAGTGACAAAAGTAAATGACTTGTCCTGATATACCGTAATGACAACCGGAATCAGTGTTCCCGTATTTTCCTGGGTGCGGGCGTTAAAGGCCTTGCAGAACTCCATGATATTGACTCCTGCCTGACCCAGTGCCGGCCCCACTGGTGGAGCAGGGTTTGCCTGCCCTCCCATAATCTGCAACTTGATAACCTTGCTTACTTTCTTAGCCATAATGTGTTTGACCTAATTTATCGCACTACAATGTATAATTACCTGTATTTGGATGTGTTATTCAGCCCTTATGCTTCGGGATCAACCTGATTCACATCCACTTCAACAGGTGTCCTTCTACCGAATATGCTGACCAGCACGCGTAATTTCAGTTTGTCCGGATATACCTCTTCGACGGTACCGTCAAAATCCTTAAACGGGCCGTCAATGACTTTCACCAGATCACCTTTTTTAAACGGTATCTCAACCAGGCCGGTCGCATCCGCATCAGCGGTCTGACTTGCTCGACCGAGAATCCGGTTTACCTCTTCTTCCTTAAGCGGTGTTGGACGACTGCTTTGCTTGTCATTTTTCAAGAAACCAATAACCGACGGCGCATTTGAAACCAGATTGTTCACCGAATCGTCGAATATCGCCTCAATAAGAATATAGCCGGGGAAAAAGTTTTTTTCACGCGTCCGCTTTTTTCCGGACCGGATTTCCACTACTGTTTCGCTCGGAATCAGTATTTCCTTGATTTTCTCACTCAGGCCCTGAAGTTCAATTTCCCGTTGAAGGTACTCTTTTACTTTCTTTTCATGGCCCGAAAAGCATCGCACGACATACCAGTTCCGCTGCTGATTTTCCATGTTAACCAAAGATCAGTTCTAGGACAGTGCTGTAAACACGGTCGACTCCAAAAATAAACAGAGAGATAATGATGGAGAAAACGACAACGATTACCGTACTGTCGATGAGCTCCTGCTGTGTAGGCCAAGAGACTTTTCCCATCTCTTTTTTCACACTCTGAAAGTATTCTGTAACCTTATTCATAATGATTAATGCGCCCGGCAGAATGGCACGGGTGGAGGGACTCGAACCCCCAACCTACGGTTTTGGAGACCGTTGCTCTGCCAATTGAGCTACACCCGTACAAATTGTTAAAGGGCTTTTACGATTAATTTCCGGAACCAATATGTATTTAGTCCAGAATTTTACTTACGACGCCGGCACCAACGGTGCGGCCGCCTTCCCGGATGGCAAACCGGAGTCCTTCTTCCATGGCCACCGGCTGGATCAGATCCACTTCCATGGCCAC
>SLOL01000085.1 GCA_007132495.1 Balneolales bacterium | reverse complement strand
CTTTTCGATAATATCCACATAGGCTTTGTCAAACTTTTTTGACATCTCTTCCATTTTTATGTTTGATTTGGTCTTATCTTCTTCCATGGGGCAGTCCTTTATGGATTGTTTGAATGAACTATTTGCATTGGTTGTACAGGGAAGATATAAAAAAAAAAGTTTCATAAAACAGCCGGTTTGACGACCGGAAAAATCGATCATATGTCGGAAAAAGAATTCAAACTCCGCTTTCAATGGCTATACCCCCATCTGGAGGAAGCCGGCAGGCGGCTCCGTATGCACCAGCGCAATAACAACTTTGAGATCCATAAAAAACAGGACGGGTCCAAGGTAACCGACATCGACAGGCAGATGAGTCATTTTTGGATGGAGTTGCTAACCGGGGCCTTTCCCGGAGAGACACTGGTCAGTGAAGAGGATGAATCCACTCACCGATATGACCCGAACGGTTCGGTCACATGGTATATTGATCCCATAGACGGGACCGGCAAGTTCATCGAGGGCTCTTCCAATTATTTTGTCCTTATCAGTTTTTCGGTGGGAGGTAAAGCCAGTTTCGGCATACTCTATCAACCGGAACGCAACTGTGTTCTGTATGGCAATTCCTACATTCGCACCCGGTTGTACACCTCTCCTCATGATTATCGGGAAGTCCATCAAACAAACAGCTGGCGAAACCAGCGCCCTCTCGTTGTAAAGGGAGCCAATCCGGCGCTTCGCAACCGCCTTGAGACCATGACCCACTTGCCGATCCGGCGTTCATCCAATGCCGCCCACAATATCATCAGTCCCCTGAGCACCCCAAATACGGGATTTCTCAGTTTCCGGAAGACCGCTTACTGGGATTTGCTGGCACCCTCCGCCATCATGGAAGCTGCAGGTTACCAAACCAGCATCATGTACCGTGGCGAACCGGCCCGGTATAATGACGGGAATGTTTTTTGTGACCGCTACTATTGTTTGCCGCCGGATACTCCGGATGAGATTATTGAATATGCCAGCACCGTGACCACATAGTTGACAGGATGCAGAACCGTCTGTTGCCTATCAGTCCATTTTAACCTGATCCCGATACTGCAGTTCATACAAACGCCGATAAATGCCGTCGGACTGGGCAATCAACTGCTGATGTGTTCCCGATTCCCGGATACGTCCTTTGTGCATAACCAGGATCTTGTCGGCGTGCTGGATAGTAGAAAGCCGGTGTGCGATAACTACCGAAGTCCGGTCTTCCAGCATGGTTTCAAGTGCTTGTGAAACCAGGTACTCCGTTTCGGAGTCGACATTGGAAGTAGCCTCGTCCAGTATTAGAATGGTGGGATCATACACCAGTGCGCGTACAAAGCAGATGAGCTGCCGCTGACCCATGGAGAGCGAAGCTCCCCGCTCGGAGATGTGGTGCATATATCCACCGGGAAGCTTCTGAATAAACCGGTCGGCCTGGACCATTTCGGCCGTCATCTGTACTTTCTCCCTGGAGATGTTTTCATTGCCCAGTGTGATGTTTTCCATCACCGTGCCGGAAAACAGAAGGTTGTCCTGCAGGACCAGTCCGAAATAGGAATGCAGCTGGTGCTTGTCCATATCGCGGATATCAACTCCGTCCATGGTTATCCGTCCCCTGCTTACATCATAGAATCTTGTAAGGAGATTGATGATGGTGGTTTTACCGGCACCGGTAGCGCCCACAATGGCAACGACCTCGCCGGGGTTAACCTCGAAACTGACATCCTTCAGAACATCCTCTTCATTCTCATTATAGCGAAATGTTACCTGCTCAAACCGAACATGTCCGGGTGACATCTCCGGCTTTCGGGGATCAGAGGGTTCGGGTATCTCATCCGGGGTATCCAGCACTTCAAATATGCGCTCGGAAGAAGCCAGGGCGCTCTGCAGGGTGTTGAACTTTTCAGACAGATCACGGATCGGCACAAAAAACTGGCGGACATATTGAATAAATGCAAGCAATACCCCAAATGTCACCTCTCCCGAGAGTGCTTGTGCCCCACCGTACCAGATCACGAGTGCCGTTGCGATGGAAGCTATCACCTCAACCGCCGGCCAGAAGAGGGCAAAATAGAAGATGGTCTTAATATGAGCCCGGGTGTGATCCTGGTTTATCTTTTCAAACTTTTCGGCTTCTTTCCGGTTGCGGCCGAACAACTGAACCACACTCATTCCGTTGATATGCTCCTGAATGAATGAGTGAAGTCGCGCGATCTGATCCCGCACATTCAAGAAGGCCACCCTTACTCTGGCTTTGAACCAGAATGTCGCATAGACAAGAATAGGCAAGACGCTGAGACTGACCAGAGACAGCTCCCAGCTCATCGACAGCATGAACCCGATAATGAAGATGATCCGGAATAAATCTCCGATGATATTGACAACCCCCGATGAAAGCAGATCGTTGAGCGCTTCGATATCACTGGTGCTCCGGGTAATCAGCTTTCCTATGGGATTGCGGTCGAAAAACTGGATATGCAGATTCTGAATTTTCTCAAATACCGAGTTTCTCAGACTATACAGAGCCCCCTGCCCCACCCAGCGCATCAAATAGGTATTGCAGATGAGAAAAACGGTTTCCAGAAGCAAAACTCCCAGATACAGTAACATCAAGCGGCCAAGTCCACCTACATCGCGGTTTGCGATATAGTCATCTACAGCTATCTGGGTAAGCCAGGGGCGTAGTGGTCCTAAAAAGGCAACAGACAGGGTAAGAGCCAACGCCAGGATTAGCAGCCATTTATAGGGTGCCAAAAAGAAATAAAGCCGCCGAATCAGATTCCTGTCGACGGCTTTACCGTTGCTGCTTTTTTTTGTTCCGGATCGCTTTTCAGAAGCGGTCGAAGTCATCAAACGGAGTTCGAGGTGTTATTGGTAACGGTTTGCTTGGACGGTGCGGACTTGTTTTTTCGTTATCGCCTGGTTTATGTGGCTTTTTGTAACGATCCCGTCTGGGCTGTGGCCGGTCCGAGTCGCCACTTTTGTAGTAACGCGCATTTGACGGCTTCCGTTTGAATCGCTTCTTTTTAAATCCGCTTTTTTGACGCTGACCTCCGGCGGGCTTGAACGTTTTTTTCGAATGCTGCGCACGTTTGTCCTTGAGGTCAATGATCTCGACACGTGGACTGATTATTTCTTTCTCCTGGGCCGGATTGGTAAAGATCGGTCGCAATTCGTAGGCGATCCAGGTCTTTTCAAACACGCCGCGAGCCTCCTTCAACAGCAAAAACTGATTGGAGTAACGTGCTGAAAAATGACCGATAACGAGCCGATCCACTTTGGCCGTTTTGGCAACAATAGCCGCATCCTGGGCACTTGAGTGTCCGGTATCTTCGGCTTTCTCCTTCAGTGGTTCCCCGAATGTCGCTTCATGATAAAGAATAGTTGCGTTTTCCGACAGCCTGACTGCATTTTCACAGAACTCTGTATCGGTAACATACACAAAACTCTCTCCGGTTCGGGGGTCACCAACAATATCAGCCGAGTGTACTATCGTTCCGTCTTCCAGAGTGACATCTTCACCGGCTTTGAGGGCTTTAAAATGAGCATCCTCGGTAATACCGGCATCTGTGGCTTTTTGGGCGTCCACTTTGCCCGGCTTGTCTTTCTCCTGGAGGCGGTAGCCTATGCAAAAAGTAGTGTGCTTGAGCGGCCGGGCCTCTACATAAAAGTCCTCCTGTTCCAAAACCACTTCGTGTTCGAAATCACTTTTCAGTTCTTTAAACTGAAGTTCATATTCAATTTGCAGGGTAGTGGCCTCCAGCACCGCATCAATCATTTTTTTCAATCCTTCCGGACCAATGATCTTCAACGGTTTGTTACGACGCTGTAGTTGAAGTGTACTCAGCAATCCGAATAATCCGAATATGTGATCCCCATCCATGTGGGAGATAAAAATGGTTTCCACTTTTGATCGTTTGATACCTGCCTGAAGCAGTCTCATCTGGGCATTCTCCCCACAATCAAAAAGATAGACACTTCCCTCTCTCCATAACGCCACCGATGGCAGATGGCGCACAGCAGTAGGAGTAGCTGATGAGACACCCAATGGAATTACTATCATAACTTCCTCTCTAATTATATTTTGGGTATTCCGCTTTCATACGAAACAGACCTTAATTGTTTACAGTTTTTGCAGTTCTTCTTCGATAAGTTGTTTACGATACATATCGGCAAAAAAGCCATTTCCGGCAATCAACTCTTCATGTGACCCATTTTCTACAATCCTTCCATCATCCATGACATAGATACGGTCTACGTGTTTTAATGAAGACAATCGATGACAAATGATAAATGTTGTTATTCTTCCGAAATCGGAATCCAGTCTTCGGACGATCGCATCCTCGGTATTTGTATCCACCGCACTGAGGGAGTCATCAAGAATCAGAATAGAAGGCTTACGAATAAGAGCTCTTGCGATACTGGTTCTCTGCTTTTGACCTCCCGATAACGTAACTCCCCGTTCACCAAGTATAGTGTTAAATTTTTTCTCAAATTCCAAAATATTTTCAAGGACTTCTGCCTGATCAGCCGCCCTCCGTATTTCTTCATCAGTGGCATTCTCTTTTCCGAAAGAAATGTTTTCGCCGATAGTGTCTGAAAATAAGAAAGTTTCCTGTGGAACAAAACCGATTATAGCGCGTAATTGTGACAATTCCATGTCACGTATGTCGGTACCGTCAATCAGGATTTGTCCCTCCTGTGGATCATAAATTCTCGGAAGGAGCTGTACGAGTGTAGTCTTTCCTGAACCGGTACGCCCGACAATACCCACCCGCTCACCGGCGCGTACCTTCAGATTGATATTGTGCAGCGCCGGAACCTCGGCACCCGGATAGGTAAAAGTTACATTCCGGTACTCCAGGGTTTTCATCATGCCCTGATATTCCGATTCATCTGTGTTTTCCGGATTCAGGCTGGTAACTGCAGTATCCGTTCGGTCTGCACCTGACCTGCCGCCCCCCTCATTCACCCTGACGTTTTCTCTTTCCGGAGCATTGTCACACTCCGTAGTGACATTCATCAATTTCTGAATACGGGCATTGGACGCCGCAGACCGTTGCAGCAAATTGAGTGTGTAACCCAATGATGCAACCGGCCAGGTTAGATAATTGACATAGACGACAAATTCAGCAATGTTGCCCACTGTGACCATACCCTGCATTACCATAATGCCCCCCTGCCAGACCACCAGAATTACCGAAAGCCCTATCAGCAACATCAGCATGGGATGAAACAGCGCCTCCACCAGATCCAGGCGCAGCTTTTTCCTCCTGTAGCGCCGGTTTTCACGCAGAAACCGGTCCTTTTCGTATTTTTCTCTGTTGAACGCCTTGATGACCCTGATACTGGAATACACTTCCTGGATCTTACCGGCCATCAGCGCGTATTGCTGCTGTATTTCATTGGATCTCCGGTTGATAAAACGGCTCACCCAGTAGGCCATCACAGCAAGCACCGGCAATGGAAGAAGCGCCCAAAACGTAAGACCCGGATGCACCATTATCATGATGGCAATAATGATGCCGGCCCTGGACAGCGTGTTGATCGTATACATAAAGGCCGGACCGAAATACTCTCTTACCCGGACAACGTCTTCGGTAGTCCTCGTGTATATATCACCCATCTTGTTGTGGTCAAAAAAGGACTGGGGAAGCTTCTGCAGATGTTGATAGATCTCGTTACGCAGATCAAACTCGATTTTTCGCGAAGTGACGATCAGGGTTTGCCGGGTTGCAAACAGCAGCAGTCCATACATCAGGGCGGCAAGAATGAGGAATCCGAAATTGGTCGCCAGCAGCCAGCCCACTTCTTCAGATACAAGGGTAGCCCATACACTGTCATAGGGCAATTCCCTGGCCTCTGACACCCGTTCGATCTCGTCCAAGGTCCTGCGGATCAGAATCGGAATCCAGATCAGAAAAAAATTAGCCAGAATCAGCAGAAGTGAACCGAATGCCAGCGTCCACTTGTACTTCAGAAAATAGCGATTTAGTTTTCTAAGCTCCTTCACGGATCCTGCTTTTTTCAGGAGTATTTATCCACCCAATGTTTACCAAGCCGCAATCCTGAAAGATATGCCGCCTCCATGGACCGGCCCTGAAAGTAGTCTCCAATAACGGCAATGGGTGCGTTTTCATCTTCTGATTCAAGAAATGGTACATCCAGATGTTTTCTGGGCATATGGTATCTCCACAAATGGGATTCATACCATAGAGGCCTTCCCGCCCAGGAACCGATAATCTCTGCCAGAGCCTGCATGACGTTATCGTTCACTTCCCCGGAATCCGCTTCTTCGAGCGTTTTCTCGGCAAAGGCATCTGTTGTATGAGCCACAATATTCGTTTTACCTTTGCTGTCACGTTTGCTGCTTTCATTACTGATCCATGAGACTACCGGATGATCACAGGAAACGGCCTGCCAATCAGGCTGTTTTCGTTCGCCATAACCGGCCATAAAAGAGACTGTTGACGTATATGGAATCTCATCAAGAACCGTTATCATCCGCCTCAACTCAAACTCGTCCTGTGCTGTTGATATCAGTCCATAAGCCTGTATAGCCGGCGTTGCAATAATAACAGCATCGGCCTCAAAAACGTTTATGGTGGTTGAATTAATCATCCACGGACTTTTTTTGATCCTCGAACCTCCGATATGGGTCACGCCCCCCACCTTCTCGTTAAAACGAAAATCAAGCCACCGGCCCATATATTTGCAGATGCTGCTCATACCCTCCGGAGCAAAGTAACAGGTCTGTGGGTCGCGCCCGGGTACCTGTGGAAGAAACGTACCATTCGAATACCCTGAAAAGGAATCCGTCCATTTCCTGATGACCTTTTTCTCTTCCAGCTCTTTAATGAATGCCTGAAATGCGTCGGATGAGCCGGTTAAATAAGAGGCTCCATGGTCCATTCTGTGTTGTGCCTTCTCGCCCATTCGGCGAGTAGACATGCGTCCACCAGACCCCCTGCTCTTTTCAAAAACGACAACTTCATGACCGGCTCTTGCAAGAATCCGGCCGGCCGTCAAACCGGAAATACCCGCTCCTATAATTCCTATCTTCATCAGTGTTATATATTATGTTGATAATCATCGCTGGAATCAGCACAGCCGCAAACCCCATGTACCGTTTTCCGGGGAATTTAGCAAACAACGTGATACAACTCCATGTTCATGACGAACATCGAACATGAACCGTCACAAGATAAGAGGTGTGCGTACATCCGCCAAATCAATTAATATTTATCAGATTGCGCATATTATTTACCGCTGTTTCGCACCGGAAGCCGTATGGGACGTTGCCGACATTGCAACTTTGTTGCATTAGTGTTATTTTAAACTGTTATGGCAACGAAAGAGAATCCTGGAGAAATATTACACAAATATGGCCTGAAGGTGACCGCTACCCGCATCAGGGTATTGGATGTACTCATCAACTCTCCGGTAGCCTTGTCACACAGTGATATTATCGGCCTTATTGATGATCCGATGATCGATAAAGTGACCGTGTATCGCACGCTCAATGCTTTTACAACGCAGGGACTCACCCATAAGGTTGCCAACGAAGATCGAAACTGGCTGTATGCTCTCTATTTTCACAACAGTAACCAGCCGGCAACCAGTGACGATCACGCCCATTTTATCTGCAGACAATGCGAAAGAATTTACTGCATGCCGATAACATCGATGAACCCGAAACCGGATGTCCGGGAAATCGGCGGCTTTGTAATTACCTCTCATGAACACCGTATTCACGGTGTATGTCCCGAATGCCATTAATCGGATACCCGTTTATGCCATCCTTGCAGAATACTTTCACCATGAGTGACGGACAAGGGCCTGGTTGTCACCACTTAACAGATATGTTTTTATAGTAAACACATGCAATCCATCAGAAAAAAAACAGCACTCTGGTCCAGGATCAGTATCCTCCTCGCCTCTCTGTGCGTTGTGCACTGCCTTGCAACTCCTTTTCTCCTCCTCCTTCTGCCCGCTTTATCCACTTTTTTTTCGGAAACTCTGGAACAGGTTCTGGTCCTTTCGGTACTTCCGATCAGCCTGCTCGGTTTCATACCCACCTGGCTGCGCCACAAAGACAATAAGCTCATGGGTGTGTATGTACTCAGCATTACCCTGATTCTGTTCAGCCAGTTTTTTTTACATGTCGACCATGACCATCTGGCGGGAGATTCCATTACTGCATTTGCCTGGGCCAGGACCGGAGTCACCTTCACAGGTGCCCTTCTTCTTGCCTGGACCGTCTACAAAAACAATCGCCATACCCACTACTGTACCCATCCCCATCATCTGAAAGAGACGGCACGCCCCAGGCCGGACCCGCAAAACAAGAATATTCCAATTCATTAGTTTCTTAAATTGATATGACATAATTTTTGTGAATACTGATCGTATAGCTTAGGTTAATGATGAGATCTCCCACACAGCCATGTCCCTGAAAATGATATTCCCTGCCGGTAAAAGAACTGTCCACCGACCAATGGCAAGCTGGATTCTGGTCCTGTTCATACTGTCATGCTCATCTGCCGAGCTTCTTGCTCAGCGCATAACCTACGAATCTTTGCGGATGCGCGACCGACAACCCAATGTTTTTTTTGAACATCTTGTCCTTCCCGATCCGGCCTCCGACAATAAAAATCTTTACACGATTTTCCGGATTGAAAACAATTTTCTCTCATACCGCAGGTATCGTGACACAGATTCCCCTGAGGATCAACGCCGGTTTTATGCCGAACCTACGGTAAGACTCACCATTCGAAGGTCGGATTCCGGTGAATCCGCATCACAGGGGTCACCTGATGCCATCCGGACGTGGAACGAAACTATTTATGCAGAGACCTTTGAACAGGCACAGTCAACGACATCTTTTGTCCAGAACATGATCCGAACCTCTCTTGCACCGGGAAAATATGACATTGAATCCACGACAAGTTCGGAAAACCGTAGCCGCCGGGGTCGGGCTTCCGGCTTTCAGGTAGCGGATACTTCCAACTCTGAAATCGCTTATTTCTATTTTCTGGATACCCCATCGGAGTTATCCGCCCCCTTCGAAGCACCGCTGATGAATATGGGAAGAAATGTCGCCTTCGGCCGTGACCATCAGCTTGCCATCTGGATACCCGATATCAATGAGCAGGCCGATTACCGGCTTGAAATCGATCAGCTTCGCATTCGTCGACAGGATACCACCAACGTGGACCGGGTCTTTGAATACACTCTTGACAATGACCATATGGTGGCGGGCTACAGCGCGGACATCCGCCAGATCAACGACCGGCCCCATTTCGAACTGGTATCATCGGTGGACGCCCCCGCTCCGGAACAATACTACCTGCTGCACATCCCCAACAGCACCTTTGAAAATGCCCATTACCGGATGAAGCTGATTAAAAAAAGCGGGAATGGAGAGGAGTCCGGGTTAGCTGAACGGGTCTACCAAAGCCTGTGGCTGGATATGCCGGTCAGTCTGCTGAATCTGGATGTTGCCATCAATATGATGGAGTACATACTGGATGATGAAACCTTTCGGGCGATGCGGCGGGGCTCCCGCAGCGAAAGAGAGCAGCGCTTCCGCGATTTCTGGAAAGAGCGGGATCCGAGTCCCGACAGGGAATACAATGAGCTCATGGTCGAATATTTCCGGCGAATAGATTATGCCTATGAGAATTTTACCACCCCCCAGTCGCCCGGTTACGAATCGGATCAGGGCCGGGTCTATATTCGCAACGGAGAGCCGAATCGAAGAGAAAGAAATTTTCCACCCAATCAACCGGCCCGTGAGATCTGGCATTACAGTGACCGCACCTTCGTCTTTGAGGCGACCACCGGTTTTGGGGATTACAGACTGATTGAACGAAGATGAAAGCCGGAGGCTTGAAACAGAAGGTTGCCGGTCGCTCCCATCCCGTCCTGGCAATCACCCAGGGAGATATGAACGGCATCGGGCCGGAAGTCATACTGAAGAACCTCTCTGATCTATCCAATTCCACGGTATCCTCTTCCGAATATCCAGGTGTGCTGCTGTTTGCATCCCGGACGGTGATGGAGTACTATGCCAAGGCACTGGAAATACCGGCGGTGTGGCAAGTTACCGACTCCGCCCCGTATCTTTTGCTTGATAGCCAGTCCGCATCCGATTCACATATGCCGCGACCCGAACCCGGCCAGATCTTCCTTGTTCCGCTCCCCGAGCCGGCAGAACCGGTTCAGCCCGGTGTGATATCACCGGAAGCTGGATCACTGGCCATGAGGGCGATAGCTTCCGCTGTCGATGCCTGCCTTGCCGGACGAGCCGATGCATTGATTACCGCCCCCATCTCCAAAGAAGCTATTCATAAAGCCGGATACCGGGTTCCGGGTCATACCGAGTATCTCGCTCAACTCACCCGTTCGACCGGGGCCGGCATGATGCTGGTCAACCGGGTTATGCGAATCGGACTTGCGACCATCCACATCCCGCTGTGTGAAGTGCCGAAACAGCTGACGGAAGAACGTATCGAATCCCGGCTGTTGTTGTTCCATCAAGCGCTGCAAAGGGATTTCGGAATTGCTGAACCCCGGATTGCCGTTCTCGGTTTGAATCCGCACGCCGGAGACGGCGGCGTCCTTGGCCGGGAAGAGCGGCTCATTATCACTCCGGTTATCGAAAAACTCCGGAAACAAAATATGACCATCAGTGGTCCCTGGCCGGCTGACGGTTTTTTCGGCCACAAAGGATTTAAAGATGCCGACCTGGTTTTTGCCATGTATCACGACCAGGGACTCATTCCCCTCAAGATGGCCGATTTCGGCAACGGAGTGAATGTGACGGTCGGACTCCCGATCATACGCACCTCTCCGGATCATGGCACGGCTTTCTCCATCGCGGGCAAAAGTAAGGCCGATGCCGGTTCGATGCTGGCAGCAATCCGGCTTGCCGTTTCCATGACCATCCGCAGAAAAAGTGCATGATTGACGGTGCTACCTGTTTCACACTTATCATTGTCCATCTCCAAAGCTCATAGCAACTATACCATAGCATGGGCCAACGAGATGGATCTGCCGCATTACGGGAGATTTTTTGTGGGTTCCTCAAGTTTAAAACTGGTATATTCTTCCGTTGAAAACCGCTTTAAAACCGTCTGAAATATCCATGACCGGACATGTTACCGGACACACGGGTGCATGGTTTACACATAACCATGGGATTTCGCTTGCGCGTATCATTGAGCATCCGACATTATACCCCGAAGCATTTAAACAGATGATAACGTGACTTTATCAACCTCCAGCCGGTATCCGGCATCAACCCCGGAAGAAGAAAGAGAGCAACGGTATGATATATACCGGAAACTCGCCCCGTTGTATGACCTCATTATGCACGGCGTCGACTATCCGGACTGGACAGACTATATTGACACGATTATCCGCTATCATCACCCTCACGCCACAAAACTGCTTGAGCTGGCATGTGGTACCGGAACCATGGCGCTCTTCATGGAAAAAAGAGATGACTACGAGATCACCGCGACAGACATATCCCCTGAAATGATTCGTATAGCCGGAAGAAAGGGCGAGACAGAAAAAAGTAAGGTGGAATGGCTCGTACGTGATATGCGACGCATTGAACTATCCGAAACGTTCGATATCATTTATATGGTATTTGACAGTCTGAACTATCTGCATAATGAAAAGGACATTCATGCCGTGTTGGAGAGTGCACGGCAGCACCTGAAGCCGGATGGTTCTTTTATTTTCGACTTCACCACACCCAATTACTCTCCCGTAATCGCCCCTTTGCTGAATGAGGAACGCAATGTCAATGAACATTACAGCTATCGGCGATTCAGCAATTATGACCATCTTAAACAGATGCACATCAACCATTTTCTGGTGGAGAAGAAAGACCGGGATACCGGAAAAATTACCGATCGCTTTGAGGAGATACACCAACAGCGTATATGGTCGTTTGATGAGATAATGACGCTCATTGCACAGTCAAACCTGGTAGTGGATGCCGCATATGAGGATTTTGATCTGAGTGCTGCAGATGAAAACAGTGAACGCATAACAATGGTGTTGAAACATGGCTGACCGACCTGTTATCACCTTTCAAAACATCACCGTCCAATTTGACGGTCGTTCCATTTTCCGCAATGTCGATTTTACACTGGAGCGAGGAGAGTTCGCCTATCTCATCGGTGCTACCGGATCGGGAAAAAGCTCCTTTTTAAAGTTGATTTACCGTGATCTGATCCCGGACGAGGGTACCGTCCATGTAGCAGGCATCAATGTGACGGCATTGAAAGAGCGCCATGTCCCTGAGCTTCGACGCAGTCTCGGAATTGTATTTCAGGATTTTCAGTTGCTTCCCGATCGCAATATCTATGACAATGTGGCCTTTGCCCTTGAAGTAACCGGCAAGCGGCGCGGTGTCATCAAACAAAGGGTGCTTGAAGTACTCTCGATGGTCGGGCTGAGTCACAGGCGCAACAATATGCCGGACGACCTGTCCGGCGGCGAACAGCAGCGTGTGGTCATTGCACGGGCGCTGGCCAATGAGCCGCAGCTGATGCTGGCCGATGAGCCGACCGGCAACCTGGACCCCGAGGCGGCACACTCCATTATGGATCTTTTCAAACAGATCAACAACCGCGGTATGGCTGTCTTGATGGTGACCCACAACTACGATATGGTCAAGCGCTACCCTTACCGCACCGTAAAGATCCAGGATGAAAATATCATCGATGTCGGAATGTGACTTTCCGGGATGCCGCACCAAAGCTGGCATCCTGTGAAAACAATCCCACCCGGTCATACAGCCGAAGAAACATGCTCCGGCAGAACGTTTCATTCCTTCTCCTGCTTTCTGCGAAGGATATAATGATCCACCGACCATTTTCCCGCACCGTAGAAGAAATAAACGATCAGAAGCACGAGCATAAGCAGTGAATATTCAAGCTCGACGGTCGGGCCGAAGAACGTCCCCCCTTCACCGGAAAAATAGATGGCTCCGATCACCACTATGGGTATCTGTGCAAAGACAGCAATGCGTGTAAGTATGCCGAATACCATCATGGCGCCGCCGCCGATGTGGGCGAATACGACATAATGAGAAATAACGAAAGCTGATAAGCGGACGGTCTCTTCAATATACTGGTATATCGGCTCCAGGTTATGAATAAAATAACATCCTTTGTAAATCAGCAGTAAGCCAAGAAATATTCGAAGCGCTTCAATCCAGCAGTGACGATATTCAACAATGGATTGATTGAATGAGGAAATGTTTGCAGCTACCATAAGCGTACCTCCATGAAATAAGTGTCAAAGGTACTTTACCCGTTGTATCTGTAATGTACAAAATCTAGGAACCCCCGGCACCTTAAAGAGCCGGTAACGATTCAGGCAACCGGTTTCATGTTATAAAACGAATGCAGAACACGATTTACTTCCGGGTAATACTTTTTGATGATATCCGGCCTCTCCAGCCACGTTTCGGTCATTACCGCGAAGAATTCATGAATATTTGCAGCGGCGTAGTCGTCCACATAGACGGGTCTTCCGCGTTCCATTCTTGACAGAAATATTTGGTACTCTTTTTTCAGAATCACAGCCAGACCGTCCTCACCCTGCTTTGACCCCTGCCATGAAAACGGCTCCATAGTGGCTCCCCATTCATAATCCAGCTGATGTGCACATTCATGAAAAACGATATTCGCGCCATCACGCGGGTGATTCAAATCATACTCCACCTCATTCCAGGAGAAAACAATCACCCCCTGGTCCCAGGATTCGCCGCTTCGGCTCTCCACCCCTTCGGTGACCACCCCATCGATGCCCGAATCGCTGTATGGAGCCTGATAACTGTCCGGATACACCAAAATGGCACGCAGATTGGGGTAGAGATCGGAAACATCACCAAGCAAAGGGATGCATGCGAGTGAAGATATCACCAGTTGCTTCGGTTCATCAAGAAGCATCCCTCCGCACCCTTCAAAACTTTTTTCGGTCATGAAGTATCGAACCAGCTTCTCCAGTTTGTTTTTGCCGGCGTAATCCAGCCTACTGTAATACGAAACCTGCTGTTGCAGTATCTTCCTCCAGTGAGCAGGAAAAGTTCTTTTATCCAGCCTACTTCTTCGCCATGTTTGAATCAGGCCCATTATCTGTGGTTATCACAAGAAAAGATCAGGGTACGGGCGTACCTGTGGATGCACTCCAGATACGATACCACTGCTCCCGCGAAAGGGTGATGTTCGTCGCATCAGCTGCTGCTTTTATCCGTTCTATTTTCCCTGTGCCAAGGACCGGCAATATTCGGGATGGATGACGAAGCAGCCATGCACAGGCAATCTGGTCGGTTCGGTATCCGCCGGTTTCTTCACCGATCGTTTCAAGTGTGTTACGTACCCGTTCTGTTTTATCCGATGTACCGGTGAATAGCTCCCCTCCGCCGAACGGTGACCATGCCATCGGGGGTACCTTAAGCTGCTGTGCCTGATCGAGCGTGCCGTCGTGCATCGGCTCCAGGTGAAGTACCGAGCATTCTATCTGGTTGGTCACCAATGGAAAAGGAAGGCGACTCTGCAGCAATGAAAACTGGGAGGGGGTAAAGTTGGAGGTGCCGAAAAACCGAACCTTTCCCTGGTGACGGAGCTTTGCAAATGCATCGGCGACCTCATCGGCATCCATCAGGGCATCCGGCCGGTGTATCAACAATACATCCAGGTAGTCCGTCTGCATATTCCGGATCGATTCTTCAGCCGAAGCAATAATGTGTTCACTGCCGGTATCATAATGCTGATGCGAGACTCCCGGTTTGTTCTGCGAGTTTTGCCGTCGAATTCCGCATTTGGTTACAATCTGCATTTTCTCCCTTAAAGCGGAACGTCCTGATATTGCCTGGCCGAATAATGCCTCACAGGTATAGTCCCCGTAAATATCGGCGTGGTCCATGGTGGTGATGCCCAGGTCCATACACTGTTCGACAAACCTCAATAATTCATCTGTGGAGTAATTCCATTCTCTGAGACGCCAGTAACCGGCCACCAGCCTCGAGAAGTCAGGTCCACCCGGCCCCATTTTAATTTTTTGCATTCCTGTTTATTTAAATGGTCTCTGAAAAAAATTTAAAAAGCCTTACAGTTGATACACCCGGTCTCCGCCACGATGTGCAACCGGAACAAATGCCTGCCACAATACCTGTCAGGTCCACTGATCCAGCTGCCTGTCAACGGTGTATTTCTGGTGTCGTACGGTAATAATTTTTCGGTTACGGTCAAAGTAAAAATCCATTTTGCCAAGTACAATCCCGGCAAATCCTACCTGGGAAATCCATGTCCGGCTACCGTCCGTTTTTTCAAAAAGCTCCGGCTCCCGCATGAAAGTATGGGTGTGACCGCCAAGAATCAGATCAATGCCGTCGACCTGTTCCGCCACCACCCGGTCGCTGACCCTCCCGTCGCTGTACCGGTAACCGATATGGCTCAGACAGATAACCATGTCGCATCCGTGATACCCTTTCAGGTGCTCTACCATGTCGGCCGACACCTCTACCGGATCGAGATAGCGGACCCCCTTGTGAAGGTGGGGCAGGACCAGGTTGTCAAAACGGACTCCGATACCAAAGATACCGATTTTCACGCCGGCAACCTGCCGGAGAATGAAATTCTTAACCCGCAGTCCCATCCGTGTTGTTCCGAAATCATAATTGGATGAAACAAACGAAAATCCGGCTTTGTCCATTACGTTTTCAAAGCCTGCAACTCCGTTGTCAAATTCATGATTCCCAATGGTGGTCGCATCATACCCCATTTTTGTCATCACTTCAAAATCCAGAGCCCCGTCGTATTTATTGAAATAGGGAGTACCCTGAAATACATCACCGGCATCCAGCAGCAGCGTGTCGGGGTTCTCCGTGCGGAGCTTTTTGATCAGAGCGGCTCGACGGCCGACCCCGCCCATACCGGCATAATTCGGTGCTGAATCCGGAAACGGTTCTATCCTGGCATGGGTATCGTTGGTGTGCAGGATCGTAACTCTGTGGCGTGAAGCCCCGGCTACACCGGTGTAAGGGATGACTCCGCCCAGCCCTATACCGGTTCCCAATATTGCCGCGTTCTGCAGGAATTTTTTTCGGTTCATGTCAGTTTCTTATTCGCTGATCGCTGTATGGTGCAATTCGTTCATAACCCCTCAGGTATTCAATAATAGCATCCCGGATAAGCACATCCAGATCCCTGCGTTCCTGCGGTTCCCACAAAGTGGCCGATGCTCCTCCGCCGTCGGCCATCCAGTTGTTGGTGGCCACCCAGTAATGCTGATCCGGATCCACATTCATCGAGCGGACCAGAATACCGCGTGCCTCATCGCCGGAAATTCGAAATCGCAATCCGCTAACCGGCTCTCCGTTCACCTTCGCCAGCTCATTAGCAATCTGTTTGAGCTGCTCTCCGGTAAAACGGAGCACGGTTATATGATTTTCAAAAGGCATCAATTCGTAAACATGTCCGACGGTTATCTCCCCTTCCGGTAACGGGACACGTAAACCGCCGTTGTTCATGATGCTGACATGGACGGCTTCCCGCATCTCCGTTGTAGCCCTGTAACGGATGATATCGGCAGCCAGATTACCCAGGGTCCCTTCGGGTTTGCCCTGCTCAAATGTTCCCTCACTGATGGTAATGACCCGATCCATCCTCAGAGCCATTTCCTCAACATAAGGTTGGATGAAGGCACTCATCTCTTCATCTTCCCCGACCTCTTCGTCGATATCGTAGTAGATAAACCGCTCTTCGGGCGGTATCCGGTCATCAACCTCTCCGGTTGAGATGCATGAGACAAGCAACAGATTGGCAATGCCAATCACTGTAAGGATTCGAATCATCTTCGCGAAAATAGGATGAATACTGTTACTGACATTGGTAGATACCGGTAATCATACTTCGGGATGGTTATGCCGGACGATCAACCTCAGCTATATCAACGCCCCATACCGTTGCATCCATTATCGGTTGCGCATGCGATCAAAAAGCATTTGCTGGAAATTAATCTGCTGATAGTCTGCAGGGATCCGGAAATCGGATTCCGGCACATTGCCACTTGATATATCCTCGAACCGGATCACCTCCGCAAGTCGCCCACCGTTATAGTGTTCGGCTTTAATCGGCAATTTGCCATCATTCAGCCACTTTTCGGCGGGCAAACTTCCCAATATTGTGTGATTCAGCAGCCATTGTTGCGACAACATGCCCCATGGGACGGAAATATCATCGGTTACCCAGATATGCCATTCGGCAACCCGGTTGTCGGCATTCACCGTCCATTTCCGGGCAGTATAGCCCTGAATCGTTTGGGTGTCTTCCGTTTCATGGATATTCAAATCACCGGACCGATTCTGTCCGTTGCTGTTCGACCCCCGCATATTCTCCAGCATATTGATCATTTGCTGAAGCTCCTGCCGGTTCATGGTGACCGCCTTCCGGTCGGTAGTAAAAAACACAAGGTCATCACGGGATTGACGGATAAGTATCTTCTCGGCACGGATGTTGCCAACCAGGTCGATGACACCCCCGTCGACACTCTCCATTGAAATATTATCGGAACTGATCAGTATATGCACTTCCGAAATTCGCTCTTCCAGGCCGTCGGCAGAGACAGCATACCTGGCCAGTGCCATGGACCCCTCAAACGTGGCCGATCCGGCAACCGCCCGATTTTCATTTGGATGCTCTGATGCCTCAACCTCCGGCAGCAAGCAAAAAAACAGAATCAGGAACATAAGACCGGTTGATGCCGATAGCAGGGAGTTTTTTTTGATTGTCATTAGGAGGAGATTATGTCTTCAAAGAGAGGTTCGGTGGCTTTATGGATCCATCCGCCCGCAATCACATCATCCCCTTCGTAAGCTACCAGAGCTTGTCCGGGTGTGATCGCCGAGCGCCCTTCCGGAAATCTGACGACCATCTCGTCATCACCGTTTTGGGTCAGGAAAGCGGGTTCACCGGTGTCATTATAACGAATGGCGGCATTAATCGGCATTTCATCTTCGGTAATACGCGCATATTTGCCCATAACAATATTCCGCGCAATAGCGGTGGAATTCATCAATTCGGACTCTTCACCGACCGTTATGGTATTGGTTTCCGGGTCAATATGGGTCACATACACCGGTTTACCCATTGCCAGATGGAGTCCGCGCCGCTGACCGATGGTATAAAACGGGTATCCTTTATGCCTGCCAACGACATTGCCCTCCCGGTCGACAAACAGTCCCCCATCCACTTTTTCCTGTAATCCATCCACACGATCACGCAAAAAGCGCCGGTAATCGTTGTCGGGAACAAAACAGATCTCGTAGGAATCCTTTTTGTCGGCAACATTGAATAGTTCGTGATCGGCCGCAAATTGCCTGATTTCCGATTTGTGGAAGCTTCCCAGCGGGAACCGGGTGCGAGCCAGGTGCTTCTGGTCCACTCCCCACAGTGCATAAGACTGGTCCTTGTGGATATCCTTGCCGCGTGAAATCACATAACGTCCGTTTTCTTCCCGTACATTGGCATAATGGCCGGTGGCAATGAAGTCACACCCAAGCTTGTCAGCCCGTTTGAGCAGTGCGGCCCATTTTATATGCGTATTGCAAAGGACACAGGGATTGGGGGTTCTCCCCTGCATGTATTCATCCACAAAGCGCTCGATAACCCAGTCTCCAAACTCATCTCGAATGTCAACGATAAAATGGTTGAATCCAAAGCGCGCGGCAATTTCACGGGCATCGTTCATCGACTCAAGGGTGCAGCAACCGGTTTCTTTGCTCGATTTACCGCCACTTTGTGCGTAATCCCAGGTTTTCATGGTGATGCCGATCACATCGTACCCCTGCTCACTAAGCATAACAGCTGCAACCGAGGAATCCACCCCGCCGCTCATGGCTACCAGAACACGTCCTTTGGAACTCATATCTGACTTTTCTGCTGTTAACAGTCCGGCCTGGCAAGTTTATTCTTCCCGAAAACCGGATTGATGGCTGCAATTATACGAAATATCTTAAGATATCCTTTTTCTACTCAACCGTAAACGTCCCGGGCGGTTTTTTAGTTTATCAGCCGGAACCCACCGGACACAGGATCCCGTTTTTCCGATCATTCAGCCTTTCTCACTGCCACTCCGGTTAACTTCCGAGCAGCCGTTCTTTCACAGCCCGGATATCCGCCGGCACCGGCAGTGACTTTTTCTCTTTGCCTGCCAGCCTGGTCAGTTTGTCCGGGGTATCAAGGGCGCCGGGCACCAGTTTATTAATCGTCTCGGGGAACTTGGCCGGATGCGCCGTCGCAAGGATCAAGCCGTGATCTTCCGGAGTGCGGTGTTCAAGATAACCAAGGTATCCTACCGCGGTATGCGGGTCCATGAGATAACGGTGGCGCTGCCAGACATCCCTGATGGCCCGGCCGGTTTTCTCATCATCAAACCATGCCCCTTTGATGTCGCCGGCCATTTTTTTATGGTCATGGTCGTACATATCCAGCATCCGGTCAAAATTACTTGGATTTCCCACATCCATGGCATTGGAGATGGTGCGTATCGACGGTTTTGACTGAAAGGAGCCGTCTTCCAGATAGTCGGGCACCACGTGGTTGATATTGGTTGCCGCTACAAAACGGGATACCGGTAATCCCATATTCCGGGCGAGCAGGCCGGCAGTTAAATTACCGAAATTCCCGCTGGGCACCGAACAGAGTATCGGCAGCAACTCCCGGCCGGCCGGCTGTATTTCAACAACCGCATGAATGTAATAGATCATCTGCGGCAACAGCCGGGCAATGTTGATGGAATTAGCGGTCGTCAACTGTTTCTGCGAACGAATACTCTCATCCGAAAAACAGGCTTTAACCAATCGCTGGCAATCATCGAACGTTCCTTCCACTTCCAGGGCCGTGATATTGTCCCCAAGCGTGGTGAACTGCTTTTCCTGAAGCGGACTTACCTGTCCGCCGGGGTACAGAATGAACACCTCTACTCCCGGTGCTTTGTGGAATCCGTGAGCCACCGCTGCTCCCGTATCGCCTGAAGTGGCGGTTACAATGGTGATTTTTTCGCCCTGTTCTGCGGCAAGAACAGAAAGGATAGCCGCCATGGTGCGCGCCCCAAAATCCTTGAAAGCAAGCGTCGGTCCGTGAAAAAGCTCCAGAATACGGGTTCGGTCATCCAGTGTAACCAACGGAGCGTCAAACGTAAACGCACGCTCGACAATCTCATGCCGCTGTTCGCTGCTGAAGTCGTCCTCAAGCAGCAAATCGAATACTCTGTGCGCCTTGTCTTTTATACATGTTCCCTTCATCTCACTCCAAAAAGACGGGGCAGGTTGCGGAAGTCGTTCAGGCAGGAACAGACCGCCATCCGGCGCAAGTCCGCGTTTCACGGCGGTTCTGAAATCCGTTCGATCCGGGCTGGACCCGGTGCTGTACAATCTCATTGCTGATACATCCTGTTTGGCGTGGGATCCTCATCGGGAGCCAACACCCTGGGACCAATACTGTTTACCGGAGAAACGAAGATATCACTGTCAAGCTGCAACTCGGCAAAGGAGTTCTGCATGGCATCTCCCACCTCCCCGGCTTTCACTTCCGTCGTACTCAAAGCAAACACAGAGGGACCGGATCCCGATATGCTGCACCCAAGTGCTCCCGACGCTATCGCAGAGGCTTTCACCCGATCAAAACCGGGAATAAGCAGTGACCGAACGGGTTCAAAAATAATATCGTTCAATGATCTGCTGATGAGGTCATAATCGGATTTGGCCAGACCTGCAATCAATCCCGCCAGATTGCTCCACTGGATGACGGCATCCTTCAGTTTGATGTGTTTGCGCAGAATTCTCCGGGAGTCTTCGGTTCGCAGTTCAATATGGGGGTGAAGGATGGTGCAATAAAGATTTTCCGGATAGTCAACCTGGATGACATCAAGCGGATCGTAGCTGCGTATAAGCACAAATCCACCCAGCAAGCCCGGTGCGACATTGTCGGCGTGCGGTGATCCGCATGCCCGTTCCTCGGCTTTCATGGCAAAAGGCAGCAGCTCCGCTTTTTCCAGCGGTTCACCGAGAAGCAGGTTGGCGGCATAGAGTGCCGCTACCGAACTGGCGGCACTGGAACCGAGTCCGCTGCCCAGCGGCATTCTTTTATGGAGAACGATCTCCAGTCCCTGCTGCGAGCCGATATGCTCAAGCAGGGCCAGCACGGAAACTCCTGCGGTATTATTTTCGGCTTCGCGGGGCAACCGCCCGTTGTCACCGGTGATATCCCGAATGCGTACTCCGGAATGTTCATGAAGCGACATTTCAACGATGTCACCCGGCATATTGATGGCAAAGCCGAGTGAATCAAAGCCGCATGCCACATTGGCAACGGTTGCCGGGGCAAATACCCGAATACTATGTTGTTCCAACTTGCTCATTGATTTAATCCGGTTCCGGTCCGGTAAAAAAGTTATTTAATCACCTTCAATATGTCGCACAGAATACCATTGGCGGTCACTTCCGGGCCGGCTCCCGGCCCTTTTATCACCAGCGGACTTGCATAATAGGCATCGGTAGTTATGGTTACCATGTTTTCCGAACCTTGCAGGTTTCCGGTCGGATGATCCGGATCGACCAGGGACAGTCCGACACTCAGACTGCTGTCTTCCATAACGGCCATATAACGCAGGAGTTTTCCATTTTCCCGGGCTTCGTTCAAACGCTGTTCAAACTCCCCGTCATACTTCTTCAGACCGTCCAGAAATTCATCGGGCTCCATATCACCACGCAGCGGCTCGGGTACCAGATTTTCCACGGTAATGTCATCAAGCGTAGCCTGGCGGCCAATCATGCGGGCCAGTATAAGCAATTTTCGGGCGGCATCCATACCGTTGAGATCATCCCGGGGATCCGGCTCGGTGAATCCGTTTTCACGAGCTGTCCGCACCAGTTCACTGAAGGGGGCCGAACCGTCAAATTGATTGAAAAGATAGCTCAATGTACCCGAAAAGATGCCTTCGATACGTATGACCCGGTCACCGGTGGAGATGCGGTCATGGATGGCCTGGACAAAAGGAAGCCCGGCGCCGACGTTGGTCTCAAAAAGATAGCGGGTTTCACTGTCTCTTGCCAGATCCGACAGTTTCTCAAACATTTTGTATGAAGAAGTATTGCCCTTTTTATTGGCCGTAACCACTGCGATTCCCTGTTCCAGAAAGCGCTCGTACCATAACGGGATCTGATCACTTGCCGTGGCATCCACAATAATCGTATTAGGTGACTGGTGGGTCTCCACATGTTCCAGCAGTGCACTGATATCACTTGTTTCCGGGGATTGTTCAAGCCCCTGCTCCCAGTCATTATCTGTAATACCGTCTTCGGTAAGGAGCATTTTACGACTGTTGATAATTCCGTTGACCCGCAAATCCAGATAGCGTTTGTTCAGAAAATCGTCATAACGCTCGAAGATATCGTTAATCAGCCGCTTGCCGATCAGACCGGTACCGATGACGTAAATATGCGCCGTTTTTCTGGCTCCGAAAAAGAACGCATCGTGTATTACCCGGAGTGCTTTTTTTCGTTCGGAACGCCGTATTACCGCCGAGATATTGAGCTCGGATGAGCCTTGTGCTATTGCCGAGATATTTATCCGGCTGCGTCCAAGGGCCTGAAATACCCGGCCGGCTATACCCGGGGTCTGGCGCATGTTTTCACCAACAACGGCGATGATGCTGAGATCTTCCTCAATGATGATATCCGCAACACGCCGGTTTGCCAATTCATGCTCCAGCTCCTTTTTAAGCAGCTTCCGTGCTCTGTCGGCATGTTCCGGCATGACAGCCAGACAAACCGAATGCTCTGATGAGGCCTGGGTGATTAAAATGATGTTGATCCTTCCGGCAGCAAGAGCTCCAAAAATGCGCTGGGCAATTCCGGCCATGCCGACCAGTCCGCTTCCCTGGATTCTGATCAACGCAATATTATCAATGGAGGAAATGCCCTTGATGATATGCTCTCTGCCGGTATCATGTCTTCCGACCACCGTGCCGGGAAATGAGGGATTCAGGGTGTTTTTTATTCGGATCGGAATATTGCGACTCATCGCCGGTTCGATCGTCGGAGGATGGATCACCCTGGCACCAAAATGTGACAACTCCATGGCCTCTTCATAAGAGAGCACATCCATGGAAAACGACTCTCTGACCATTCCGGGGTCAGCAGTGAGCACACCGTCCACATCGGTCCATATCTGCAGCTCATCCGCCTCCAGGGCGGCTGCAAATATGGATGCGGTGTAATCGGAGCCCCCTCTGCCCAGCGTGGTTGTAACGCCCTGTTCGTTGGCGGCTATAAAACCGGTGACTACCTGCAGCTTATTGTTTGTTTCATAATGCGACCGGATATTGGCAATGGTTGTTTCCATATCCACTTCGGCGCTACCAAACTGCTCATCGGTGACAATGATCGACCGGGTATCCAGATAATCACAGTCAACTCCGTGACGGCGCAGCGCAAGATGTATAATAAAATTGGACAGACGCTCCCCAAAACTGGTGATAAAATCCAGACTCCGGGGT
>SLOL01000030.1 GCA_007132495.1 Balneolales bacterium | reverse complement strand
TCGGCCTTTATGGTATTGATTAACAGGACCCCTCCAACCGTAGAGCCGGGGGCGACCGGTGTCTCCAAACCGGGAATGGTGACCATGGCATCTCCGACAGGTGCACCGGTATCCAGAATCATATCGGCGAAATCTCCCAGCTTCTTTCCATCCTCCCTCTTGCTGGTACCGGCCGACGAGTGCTCCCTGGTAATCATCGCCACCACTTTCACCCCTTTCTGCTGGAAAAGTTCCGCGATCTCTATCGTGACCAGGCTGGTGCCGCCGGACGAGATGACCAGGGCACAATCCTCATCGGTGATATCAAAATTTCTCAGAATGCGGTCAGCAAAGCCGCTGACATTCTCCAGGTACATGGCCTGACGCTGCCCGTTGGCTCCGGTCACCAGATTATGGAAAGAGAGCGAAAGCTCCACAATGGGATTGAACCCCGGGAAAGAGCCATATCTGGGCCACATCTCTTCGACCATGATCCGGCTGTGGCCGGAACCGAAAAGATGCACCATCCTCTCGTTTAAAATCGATTCTGCAAACCAGTCGGCCGCTTTTTTAATCTGTTTTGACTGACCTCTGACCGTTTCGATGATCTTTGCGGATTTATCGAGGTATTCCTGCGTGGGATCCATTTTCTGCACCATCCGTTAATTCGTTTTCTGCACCATGCGTTAATTCGTTATTCTGCACCATCCGTTAATTCGTTATTCTGCACCATGCGTTAATTCGTTGATTTACGCATGGCATAACCGGCGGCACCGACAGCCCCGGCATTTTCATCGAAAAAAGCCTGCCTGACCGGGGTGATCACATCACCCGGACGCCACTCGTACAGCGGCATAAACTCCTCAAGAGGTTCAAAAAGGGCCTTGCCGGCTTTGGTAATGCCGCCCCCCAGAATCACCATTTCGGGAGCAAAAGCATTAATCATTCCACAAAGGGCAATGGCCAGGTTACGAACCGAATCCAGCCAGACATAGGTGGCAAAAGTATCGCCTTTTTGGTATGCCTCAACCAGCGCCATGGTTGAAGAATATTTTCCCAGTGAACGGTCGTACAATGATTCATTGCCGATAGCATCTTCAAGACTACCCGGCATGTTGGTTATGCCGCGTTTGCCGCGGGAATCCAGGGTGAGGTGTCCGAGGTGACCGGCACGCTGAAAATGCCCCTGATAGAGCTCCCCGTTTATCAGCACACCCCCGCCCACTCCCGTTCCGAGCGTGAGTAAAATGATGTTACTGACCCCTTTGCCGGTGCCGAAAAAACTTTCGGCCACCAGTGCCGCCTGGGCATCATTGATTACTTTCACCGAAGCCGGATCCTCCTCCAAAAACGGTGCCCACTGAAAATTTTCCAGTCCCTGCAGTCTTTCAGGCATACAGATAATCCGGTCATTATCCGGACCGGCGATGCCGGGAGCGGCCAGTCCGATGGCAGAAACCGGCTGTGGGGATTGTTCCTTCAGCGCTTTGACAATATCGTAAATCGTCGATTTCCAGGATGCGCTAACGTCACCGCCGCTCTCATCCGCTCCCTCCCCGGATGATGTGGGTGCCCCGCCCTGCCCGGCTTCCTCGCCCTCATCCACTCCCCGGTCATAGGTGGTCCGGGTCATGCTTTGCAGTATCGTTCCGTCATCGTCCAAAACCACGCCTTTAATGTAGCTGCCCCCCAGATCGATGCCTATCGTTACGTTTTTTTCGCTCATAGTGTTGATGTTATTCCGGTGGTTATGTCCGGTAGTTATGTCCGGTATTGCCCTTCGCTCAGGGACCAGCCCCCGTCAACACTCAAAACCTGTCCGGTGGTAAAACGGGAGTGATCGGACATAAAATAGCAGGCGGCGGCATCGAGATCCTCCGGTTCGCCGATTCGTCCGTGGTCCAGGGGCTGTTTGGTTTTAATAAAATGCATGATCTCCTCATTTTCGGCAGCTCTTTTTGCCATTGGGGTTCTTACCAGGCCGGGTGCCAGCACATTGACCCTGATGTTATCTTTGGCATAATAGGCCGCAACCGACCGGCTGTAACCGATCACCGCCGCTTTTGCAGCGGCATAGGCATGCGTCGCAAAATATTTCGGGGACGGACTGTAACCGAGAACCGATCCCATGTTTAAAATCACCCCTCCCTCTCCCTGTGCCAGGAACTCCCGGACGGCGGCCCTGTTAGACAGCATCAGGGAGGTGAGATTCTTTTCGAATGTTTTATTCCAGCCACTCAGTGAACACTCATGCAACGGCCCATCGCCCATTTTTCTACCGCTTCCACCGGCAACATGATACAGCCCGTCAAATCCGCCAAAAGATTGCCTGCATGTTTGTATGGCCTGCTCCGCCGTCTCTTCCCCGGTGGCATCGGCCGTAATGGCAATTACAGGATCGCTTGCCCCGGAGTCAGTTGGAGAAGCACCCGAGGGCCGGGGAGAGCCTGAACCCGAAGCAGCAGAATCAATCGCTTCCGCCGGACCTCCCGGATGGTGTCCGGAAAATTCGGACATCACGTTTTGGCACGACTCCTCATCCAGGCCAACCGCCACGACCCGGGCCCCATCCCTGACAAAAGCCCTGGTCGCAGACAGGCCCAGTCCACTGGTACCTCCGATAATTACGATCTTTTTTTGTTCCAGTAACATGGCCAATCCATTCACAAAAGAGGTTATTCGACCACTTTTTCAGATAAATCCCCGGTGGACTTGTGCTTGAGGATTACTTTTTTCTTTCCATCAGGAAGACGTTCTTTTTTTATCAAATAGAATTCGTCATCAAAGTCGATATAACCATGATCTTTGGTCACATCATCCCGTCCTCTCCAGTCGGACAGTTCTACCGGCTCCCATGTCCCGGATTTGGCCGAACGATAACAGGCATCCATAATGCAGTTCACCACATAGCCGTCATAAAATGATTCTGTGGGCTGTTTACCGGATTCCATCGCATTGAACATATCCGTAAACATATTCGTGTATCCCAGTTCATGAACCTCATCGCCCACCGGAAAGAGCCAGCCTTCCTCCGATTCGGCTTTTTCGGCAATGTAGGCGTCCTGGTTGCCGGATGTGTACATTTCAAAACCGGTGCGTAAAAAATGGTCCAGTCGCAAAGTACCCTCGGTTCCGGAGACTTCATCGCGTAAATCCATCCCACCCCGGTAGTTCCAGCTCACTTCAAACTGCCCTATGGCACCATTGGCATATTTGACCCAACCCAGGGCGTGATCTTCGGCATCGATAGGCTTGACCTGGGTATCGAGCCAGCACATGACCTCAACCGGCCGGATATCCTTGCCGATGTAATTCCGGCTGATTTCAATACAGTGGCAGCCCAGATCAATGATGGCTCCTCCGCCCGACTGCTTCGGATCCCAGAACCAGTCGCTGTGTGGACCGGGATGAGCTTCCCTTGAACGGGCCCACAGGATTCTTCCGAGCGCACCTTCTTTGGCGGCGGCAACGGATTTCAATGTTTTTGGGGTATATACAAGATCTTCCAGATAGCCATGGAATACCCCCGCCTTTTCGGCCGCCTGCAGTAACTCCAGCGCCTCCTGGCCGTTCATTGCCAAAGGTTTGGTGCACAAAACACCCTTACCGGCATCAATGGCTTTCAAAATCACTTCCTTGTGAAGATTATTGGGTAAAGCCACGATGACTACCTCCGACTCAGGATGGTTTATGGCTTCATCCATATCATCCGTATAAAACGGGATATCCCATTGACGGGCAAACTCTTCGGCTTTGGAAATTCTCCGGGAACAGACCCCGACAATTTTATCCCGGTTCCGCTGCCCATGGAGTGCCATGGTGTAAAAGTTTCCGATTAGTCCGGTGCCGATTAAGGTACACTTTTTCATAATAGCTGATATTTGATGAAATAAAAGAGAAGTCACTCAACAACTGTCCGAAGGACAAATGCGCAGACTATCACGGTGCGATTAACAACAAAGTGTAAACAACTACACGGTGTGAACAACACGGTTCAAGCAACAACTACGCAAATCCATTCAGTATCGTCCGGGTTCAATTTATCAAACCGGAACCCTAATCACAAAAAACTCCGGAACTCCACCGTCTGACCAGATACTCCGATATTTTCAGCATCCAACCACAAATTCCGGCAATTTCGTCATCCGAGCAACATAGCCCGCCGCATTCAAAACCTGACCACCTGCTGGGTGACACAGTGGATCGAACCCTGTCCCCATACCAGGTCATTCGACGGTATGCCCTTGATGTAGCGCTCCGGGTACAGGGATTGAAATATCCGAAGCACCTCATCGTCATAGCGATCGTCATAAGTGGGCACCAGCACGCAATTGTTGGCGATATAGAAGTTGACATAACTGGCCGGCACCCGGTCGGATCCATCCACCGTTGTGCCCTTGATCAGGGTTTGCGGAAGCGGGAGCTTGATGATTTCCAGAGGCCGCCCTTTCGAATCGGTTGCATCATAAAGCATCTTCAGGTTTTCCCGGAGCACTTCATAGTTGGGGTCGTCAGGATCTTCGGTTACCGAGGCGACCACCACGCGCTCGGAGACAAACCGGGCCAGATCATCAATATGACCGTCTGTGTCATCCCCCTTCAACCCATCCTTCAGCCAGATCACCTTATTGATCCCGAAAAAATGTTTCAGCTTCTCTTCCACGGTGGCCTTATCCCGCCCTGCCGGACCATTGTCCGGGCTGCCTTGTCCGGAGCGATTCTTGACGGAGCCGCCTTTTGCCGGCCGGTTTTCATCAGCGTCCCCATTGCCGGACTCAGTTTTATCAGATCCACCATTGTCAGCTCCTCTTTTCCCGGAATACCTGTTGCCGGCTCCTGTTTTATCAGAATTGTCAACCTGGTTGTTTGCCTCTTTTTTTTCGTTACCTGCAGGTCTGTCACCCATGCTTCGGTTCGGATTCAGCAACACGGACTCGGTCGTCAGCAGTGTTCCCGCCCCGTTGACATCAACCGAACCACCTTCCAGCACCATACCGGTATCCACAATCGGGTAGTTCAGCAAATCGGCCAGTTTATGCGGCACGGCGTTGTCGGCGTCGAATGGCGGATACTTTCCACCCCACGCGTTATACTCCCAGTTGGATAATACAATTTTTGGGGAGCCCTCTCCCGTCTTCACCAATGATATCGGACCATAATCGCGGATCCAGACATCATTAACCGGAATACGGAACATCCGAATCCGGTTCCAGTCCACATTGCGTTTCTGGATCATCGAGGCGGCCGCCTGTTGCGCCTGTTCATTGGCCACCAGCAAAACAACCCTCTCATGGGGCGTCAAAGCCTCGAGGATATCGGCATACACATGCTCCGCCCGGTTAAGCCGATCGCCCGGCCAGGTTTCGCGATTATCGGGCCAGGTCATCAGTGTCATGGCATGTGACACCCACTCTGGTGGAAGGTAATATCGTTGAGGAGGCATAGTCAGATGAATTCGTTTTAGATAATCAGAAAACCCGGCGCAACAAGAAAACGCATTACCACACTTAAAAAGTCATGCAGTCGACACATCCATAATTTGCCGCTATTCCATCACCCACTGGCGATACTCATTACGAATTTCAGTATGCCAACCGTCATAATTATAAACCCGGCTGAACCCCTCATCGATCATGATTTGGGAGGCCCGGCGACTCCGGTTTCCGGAATTGCAATAGACAAGATAAGGGGTATCCGGATCAAGCGCTCTGATTTCATCATGAAACGAGGATCCATTGAGGTTGATCGTCAGGGCCTCATCCACTTTGCCGTCCTGCCACTCGCCGGGCGTACGGACATCGATGATGATCAGATCTTCTTCCTGCTGCCGCAGCTCAGCAAAATCACCAGGACCGACATCAATAAACCCTTCGGCATTCATATCCGACAAACGACCAGAAACATCCTGCTCATCGGCAATCCGCTCACCGGTAATCCGTGGTGAATCAGTCTCCCGGTGCAGCCATGCAGCTGTACCCAGTAGAATCAGACCGACAATAAGATAGAACGTACGGTTATTTCCTTTAAATGGAATAAGATCCTGAACTTTCATATGTACTCTGTTTCTGAGTTCTGAAATCTGATTTCTGAAATCTGATTTCTGATTTCTGTTCTCTGTATTCTGATTTCTGTCTTCTGTCCTCTGTATTCTGTCTTCTGTATTCTGTATTCTGTCCTCTGTCTAGCCCACATACACCGTTTTGATATTGGTAAATTCGCGGATTCCCAGGTGCGACAGCTCCCGTCCGTAACCGCTCGTCTTGATCCCGCCGAACGGCAGACGCGGATCCGATTTCACGAATTCGTTCACAAAGCAGCATCCCGCCTCCAGCTCTTCGGCGGCAATGCGTCGTCCGCGCGCCCGGTCTCCGGTAAACACCGCGGCGCCGAGTCCGAACACCGAGTTATTGGCCAGTGCAACCGCCTCTTTTTCGTCCCTGGCGGATACAATTGCAGCTACAGGCCCGAACAACTCCTCGTCGAAGGCGGCCATACCGGGCCTGACTCCTGTGAGTACCGTGGGTGGATACCACGCCCCGCTTCTGTCGGGCACCTTTCCGCCCAGCAGAAGCCCGGCCCCCTGACCGACCGACCGCTGGACCTGCTCATGCAGTTCATCGCGCAGATCCTCCCGCGCCATGGGACCAAGCGTCACCCCGTCGATCACCGGATCATCCATCACCGCCTCTTTCATCCCCTCAACAAACCGGTCGGTAAAGTCCTCCAGAACGTCCTCGACCACAATGAACCGCTTGGCGGCAATGCAGCTTTGTCCGCCGTTAATCAGCCTTCCGGTAACACAGGTGGCCGCTGCCGCTTCAATGTCGGCGTCCTCCAACACGATATAGGGATCGCTTCCGCCCAGTTCCAATACCGTCTTTTTGAGCATTTGTCCGGCTTTCGAGGCGACCGCACTGCCCGCCGGCCCGCTTCCAGTCAGTGTTGCCGCTGTCACCTTGTCACTTTCCAGCAGCTCATCCACCCAAGCCGTCCTGATCAGCAATGTCCGGAACACATCCTCCGGAAACCCGGCGTCGCGGAACACCTCCTCGATAGCCAGAGCCGACCCGGGTACGTTGCTCGCATGCTTGAGCAGCCCCGTGTTTCCGGCCATCAGTGCCGGCGCTGCAAAGCGAAACACCTGCCAGAACGGAAAGTTCCAGGGCATGACCGCCAACACCGGTCCCAACGGATTATATGTGATAAAACTTTCTTGTGCATCGGTTTTTACCGGCTCATCTGATAAAAATTCTTCGGCATTTTCAGCGTAGTAATCGCACACCCAGGCGCACTTTTCCACCTCACCGACGGCCGAGGCCAGTGTCTTGCCCATCTCTTCGGTGATCATCCGCCCGTATCGGTCCGACCGCTCGCGCAACAGCTCTGCTGCCAGTTTCATAAGCCTGCTGCGCTCGG
>SLOL01000088.1 GCA_007132495.1 Balneolales bacterium | reverse complement strand
TCCCATGAACTCCTCTTCGGTGACGCGATAGTCTCCGATTTCCGCCATGGTCAGCTCTGAGTCCACCGACTCTTCGCTCCGGGAGCAGGAGATGACCAACATACCGGCAAAAAAACACCACTACCCAAATTGAAAATACCGGGGCGAAACCCCTGTTATTAAAATCAAGCATGTTTCCCTGTAACCTTGTTCAAATGGCACTTCTTATTTAGTGATAAAACGGAAATCACATTCATTATTCGAAAACCAGCTATCCTGAAATCCGAATTTTGATATCCCTGGAAAAAACCCGTTGCAAACCTGACTTCTGCAACTTTTTCATCGACACCAAATCCGCTTACTGTGTTCTCTGTGATGCGTATTTGACGGTAATTTAATGAAAGCGCTTACATTTTCAAAAAAAAATCTCGCTTTTAAAAAAACAACTGCGCATATCGTAAATATTATGTACCAGAAAACCGCTTCCACGATTTGAACGTACAGAACTCTATGAAATGTAAGCGGTTAACCTGTCCTTGAACTTACTGTACCGGCTCTCTCTTTTTACCGTAATTGGTGACCACATAGTCATCCAGCATCTTGCGGAAGGTCTCCCCGATATTGTCGCCGGTGAGCGTGGAGTGGTGCTCTCCATCGATGTACACCGGTGCCTTGGGCTCTTCAAACGTACCCGGCAGCGAAATGCCGATATTGGCGTGTTTGGATTCTCCCGGACCGTTGACCACACACCCCATTACCGCAACGTTCATGTCCTCCACGCCGGGATAGACTTCGCGCCAGACCGGCATCATCTTCACAATATAGTTGTGGATCTCATCGGCCAGCTCCTGGAAATAGGTGCTTTTTGTTCGTCCACACCCCGGACATGCGGCCACCTGCGGAATGAAGTTCCGGATGCCGAGGGACTGTAGAATCTGCTGACTGACCCGTACCTCCTCGGCCCGGTCACCATTCGGCATCGGCGTCAGGGAAACACGAATTGTATCCCCGACTCCCTGCTGAAGCAGTATGGAGAGCGCCGCCGTACTGGCCACTACCCCCTTGTTACCCATCCCCGCCTCGGTGAGTCCGAGGTGCAGCGGATATTCGCAAAGTTCACCCAGCCGCGTATAGGCTTCAATCAGATCCTGAACCCCCGACAGTTTACAGCTTACAATGATCTTTTCGGCGGGCAGTCCCACTTCCTCGGCCAGTGCCGTGGAGCGCATGGCGCTTTCGATCATGGTATCCATCATCACCTCTTTGGCCGATTTCGGCTCGGGCAGATCATTATTCGCATCCATCCGCTCAGCCAGCAGTTGCTGGTCCAGCGAACCCCAGTTGACGCCGATGCGAACCGGCTTGTCCCATTTGATCGCCTGTTCAATGATCGTCACAAAGTTCCGGTCGCGGGTTCGTGTGCCTGTATTCCCCGGATTGATACGGTATTTGGCAAGCAGTCGCGCGCACTCGGGGAACTCGGTAAGCAGCACGTGTCCGTTGTAGTGAAAATCACCGATAAGAGGCACATTGACGCCCCGTTTTTCCAGACCCTCCACGATAGCCGGGACAGCCCGCGCCGCTTCCTTGTTGTTCACCGTAATCCGCACCAGCTCCGAGCCGGCCGCAGCCAGCTGGTGCACCTGCTCGATGGTTTCCGGGATATCTGCGGTGTCGGTGTTGGTCATCGACTGCACCACGACCGGGGCATCACCCCCGACCCGGACACCACCGACATCTACAGCCAAGGATCTTCTACGTTGCATCAATTCCAATCTGTTACGGTTATCTGATTTCGGAAATATTCGCGATAGATACGGTCTTCCGCTACAACCTCAATTTTTCTTGCTTAGTTCGAACAACAGCCGCTTTTCTTCAGCGGTCAATCCTTCGTATCCGGATTTCGATATTTTGTCCAGTATCCGGTCGAGGTCTTCCCGGTTATGCTCTTCAACGATCTCGGCGTCGGTTACCTTGCGCAGCCGGGTTTTTCTTTCACCCTGCACATCCCTTTGCGCCGCTTTTCGCCGGGGTGGTTTGGGTTTGAATTTCTGCTGGAACTGTTCAATCCACAGGTCGTAATGGTAGCCTTGCAGGTAGAGTTTCAGCAGGATATACCCCCAGAATGCGCCGCCAAGATGCACAATACGGGCGACATTATCGGCCGATGATATGAACAGCAGGTCAATGGCAATCAGACCGGCAACCAGAAAACGTGCTTCAATGGGAGGGAAAAAGAGCAGCATGATCGGAATCCGGGGAAAGAGCATGGCAAAGGCCACCATCATCCCGAATACCGCTCCCGATGCCCCGATGGTGATCGTAGCACTGAAGAACGGACTGAAGACCAGATTGATCAGCGCGCCGCCGATTCCGGCCCCGAAGTAGATAACCAGAAAATTGCGCGGACCCAACTGCTCTTCAACGGGCCGGCCCATCCACCAGAGCCACAACATGTTGAAAGCCACATGCAGAACGCTCCCGTGCAGAAACATATACGTAAACAGACGCCAGGGCTGGGTCAGGGCGACACTCCACTCGGGCATAAACCCGAACGCATTGATTACACCTCCAACCAGAGAGCCGGCTCCGAAGGCCATCAGCAGTGTCTGCAGCAGAAAGACGCCCACATTGATCGCCAGGATGGTCCGGAGAGCCACCGGCAAGCCGAGATATCCCCGTTTCAGGGCGCTTCCAAAACTGTCACCGTACATGGACATGAGCTATCCTGTATCCTACTCGTAGTTTCCTTTGATGCCCCACAGCCGGATCATAATGTATCCGACCACCATACCTCCCAGATGGGCGAAGTGGGCGATTCCCGTCTGCAGACTGCTCACACCGTTGAACAGCTCCAGGGCACCGAATATCAGAACAAAATATTTGGCCTTTATCGGAATCGGCAGAAAAATGAGAAATATCGGACGATTCGGAAACATCATGGCGAACGCCAGCAGAATTCCATAGACGGCACCGGAAGCACCGACCATGGGGACATTCGCCCCGGTGATGGCGATATGGAGCAGGGCGGCACCAATTCCGGTGGCAAAATAGTAGATGACAAATCTCCGGGTCCCCCAGAGATTCTCAATGCTCTGCCCGAACATCCAGAGTGCAAACAGATTGAAAAAGATGTGCGCTACTCCTCCATGCAGAAACATGTAGCTGACAAATTGCCACGGCATGAAGTTGGGATGATCAAGGGGCCACAACGCCCCCAAACCGAATACAATATTCTGCAATCCGGGAGTCATCAGCGCCAGAAAGACCAGCAGATTCAGGATCAGCAGATGCTTGATGGCCGGGGGAAACAGGGAGAAACTGGTAGAGGGTTGAAAATTCAAATCGAATGGGTTTTATGAAACAGTACAGGCAATGATTGATGACAAGATATATAATATAGGACTATTTAACGGAAAATGCCCGCACCGTGATACCTGTAACGCCCCTGCCGGCATGGGCTCCCATATCCGGAAGATAACATGGTGAGGCGTAAACATGTGCGCGTTACCAATGGCGGAGCGCTATTCAAAACCGGCAAAACCCGTTATGTCACCTGTACAACATCCGGTGAACAGCGGTCAAATTCAGCGATCTACCAACGGCAAACCGGCATCTGCAACATCTGTGTGGATGCCGGATAATACCGGCTCGCCAACCTGGGTATCGGTTTCGATCCGCCCGTCAAGGAGCTGAATAATCCGGCGGCTGTGTTGAGCCACATCCTGTTCGTGGGTTACAACAATAATGGTATGTCCGGCATCATAGAGATCCTCAAACAGCCGCATGATCTCTTCTCCGGTCTTGGAATCGAGGTTACCGGTCGGCTCGTCGGCCAGCAGGATGGATGGGTTGTTGACCAATGCACGTGCAATAGCCACACGCTGACGCTGTCCGCCGGAAAGTTCATTGGGTTTATGGGTGATGCGATCGGACAAACCGACCCGGTCAAGGACCTCCAGGGCGCGTTCTTTTCGCTCGGCCGAGCGCATCCCGGCATAAATGAGGGGCAGTTCCACATTGGCAAGGCAATCGGATCTAGGCAGCAGATTGAACGTCTGGAAAACAAACCCGATCTCACGATTGCGCACTTCGGCCAGATCGTTGTCGGTAAGCCGGCTCACATCATGTCCATTCAGGTTATAGGTTCCGGAGGTCAGGGTGTCCAGGCAGCCGATAATATTCATCAGTGTCGACTTTCCCGAGCCCGAGGGGCCCATTATCGATACATATTCGTTTTTACAGATATCGAAATCCAGCCCCTGAAGGGCGTTAACCTTTTGAGTTCCCATGACATACTCTTTATACAGCTCCCGGATGGATATGATGGTCTGATTATTCATGATCTTTTAGGCTTATGACTGTTTAAAATAATGACGTTTATCAAATTCACTGTTGCACAATCGTACGGGATCGATCCACTTCGGTAATGGCATCACCATCTTCCAGTACCCGCGAAAGGATTCGGTAGTTGCCCGAAACGATCTTCTCACCCACATTGATGCCGGAGGTAATATGGATATAGCGCTCATCGCTGATTCCGGTCTCCACTTCCACCATTTCGACTTCACCACCGTCCACACGAAATACCACTCTGCGCATGTCCTCCCTTCCTATGCCGGCGGTATCCGGATTAGAAAGACTGAAATCACGCATGGTGACGGCCTGCAGTGGAACCGATGGTACCAGCTTTTCCCGCAGCGTTTCAATATCCACCATGGCGGTCATGCCCGGCTTGAATTGTGCAACAGGCTGCGGTACCGTCACTTCACTGCCCGATAGCAGCACCTCTTCCGTTAAAGTATCGGGGCGGTTATCCGGATTCTGTCCGACATTATGCAGACTTGTAATACGGATTTTCACCGGATATTCGGTAATCTGCTCGGCTGTACCATCGCCCCGGGTCACGGCCGAATTGGCAATTTCGGTCACAATACCGACAAACTGCCGGTCGGGATAGGCATCCACCTCGATACGTGCCGTATCGTTTTCCGAGACATAGACAATATCGTTTTCATTGACGTTAACCCGGACCTCCATCTGCTCCATCCGGGCAATCCGCAACATTTCCGTACCCGTCATCTGCACACTTCCCACCACCCGTTCGCCGCGTTCCACATCCAGACGACTGATGGTTCCGGTCATGGGAGCCCGGATCGTAGTCTGACGCAGCTCCTCCTCGATCCGCCGCAGCTGGGCACGGGCGGTTTCCACCTGATAACCGGCGGCGTTAAAACCCGCCTCTTCGGCTTCGTAGGATCGGCGGGCGTTTTCAAATTCCAGCTGTGAAACCATATCGCGCTCGAAAAGCGATTTCTGCTGTTCATATTCGTTTTTTGCCCGGAGCATGGAAGCCCGGCTTCGCTCCATCTGCGCTTTCTGGCTGAGCAGTGCCGCATTGGTCTCTTCAAGACGCGCCTGGATGATATCGGGTCGTATGCGCAGCAGCACATCACCTTCGTATACAAAATCCCCTTCGCGTACATTCAGTTCGACAATCTCTCCGGATACATCGGGAGCAATCTTGACCTCGATCTCGGGCTGGATACGTCCCGTTGCCGTTACAATGCGGATGATATCCCTTTCGCTGACTACCGACGTTTCCACCGGATGCCCGGAAACATCACCGCCGATCCATCCCAAAGTACGCGCAACGACCACCAGCAGGACGCATCCCACCAGAACAGCCGTTAATACAATCCAGAAACGTTTTTTCGAAGTTTTTTCAGGAGCCATTGTCAAACTCGTTACGTATGAAAAAATGTCATCCGGCAAAAGAAACCATCCGGATATCCATACACCGGCATGTCTGGTTCGACATGTTACCCTCTGTTACGAAAAGCCGGCCAGAAGGTTACAAATTAATTTGACTGCGGCGGACAAAAATCTCTCAAAGAGCTTCTTCCGGATGCGCCCGGAAGGGTGCAAAAAAAAAGCCGATGAACCTGCGCACGGATCCATCGGCTTGCACTGCAGAAACGGCTTCTATTTAGTAGGTGAGCCCTTCAATTTCGACATCCTCGGTGATGCGCCCGAGATAGAAATCAAGTACCTTCTCCTGGAAAGCGAACCGGTACATGGCCTGTACCCGGTTCGAGCTGGCCCGGACAAACTCATTATTGGCATTGGTCAATTCTATAAGCGTGGCACTGCCCACATTGTACCGTTCCTGCTCGGTTTCATACGCTCTTTCAGCGGCAATCAATGCCCTTTCTGTCGCTTCCAGTTCCTGGGCGTATCCTGTATAGTCGTTATATGCCTGCTGAAGCTCCAGAAATACTTCCTGGCGAAGGTCGTCGAGTTGCAATTCGGCATTGCGAAAATCAATTTGACGCTGTTGAATCTGGTTGCGGGTTTGCCAGCGGTTGAAGATCGGAATACTCACATTGAATCCAATCCCCCTGTTGATGTTGGCATCGAAAAACTGGTCGGAGAAGGGCATGGTTGTGCCCTGTATCGGTGCACCGGTATCCGGATCCACATCAACCTGACGATCCCGATAGGCCGATGAAAGCGAAGCCGACAGGCTAACCTGGGGCAAACGCGCACCCTGACTGACACTGAGGGCGTGTCGTGACTGCCTGAGCTCCAGTTCGGAAGCACGAACATCACTCCGGTTCGCCATGGCCATTTGGATCATCTCCCGGAGATTATAGTCTCTTACCTCCATTTCCTCTTCCCGGATACCCGGAGCGACAAAATCAAACTCGCCCAGGGGGTCGAGTTGTAAAATGCGGGCCAGACGCAGTTTGTTCAGATTAAGGGCGTTTTCGCTTTGAATGACGCTGAGCTCATTATTGGCGACCACCGACTCCTGGCTGTACTGATCCACAATCGGACGCATACCCACTTCCACCTGGGCCTCCACCTGCTCCAACTGCTGCCGGCCGGCTTCCAGATTCTCCCGTTCGATTTCCAGAAGCTCCTGCGACAGGAGTACATCCAGAAACAGAGCGGCCGTTTCAAAAATGATCGCTTCCCGGGTTCGCTGATAGCGCTCCTCGGCACTTTCCATGCCAAGCCGTGAACTCCGCAGTTCGTTGATATTCCGGAAACCGTCGAAGATCGTAACACTGGTAGAAATACTTGAATTAAAGTTGGTGGTTGTAAAATCATCAAAGGTCACCGTCGCCTGATCAAACTGACGTCCGATCTGCCGGTTGCCTCCGACAGAGACATTCAGGTTGGGCATGAAATCAGCCCGGTTTTGGCGATATTCGCTTTCACTGCGATCGATCGCATTTTTACTCAACCGAACATCAATGTTATTTTCCAGTGCGATCTCAACAGCCTCCTCAAGTGTTATGCTCCGGACATCCTGGGCCATGGTTGCAGATGCAAATAAAACAGACAGCAAAACTGCGATAACGGTAAGATTTTTCATGTGTTTATAATTTTTTATTTAAGGACACATGTAATGTCCATGACGATTATAATCATGCTCTTGTGTGACGGTTTGCCGTCATGGACATTTCATTGGTTTATAATTTTTTATTCAAGCAGTCACACGTGATATCAGGACCGTATTTTGTCATACCTCGGAGTGCCCGGACGCATGTCCGGCCATGGACATTTCATCTGGACAATCTATTTTTATTCATAGAGCCGGGGTTTGCTTTACTTAGACGATAAAAAGCGCAACAGGTTGCAAAAAAATTACAAATCCTTCTCTTTGCGTTCGTCTATCGCTCCTTCAATTCTCTGAATGATGTATCGGACGGCCCGTTGCGCGACCAGTCTTTTTAACTCACTGGCCAGCAATCCGGAGAACAGGCCCGGAAACAGCAGTCCGGCCATTCTGCCTGAACCTGTTTTTCTGGCGATCAGAAATCCGGCTACCAGAGCAGACCCTGCAAGCTGCAACGGATATTTTTCGACCCAGAAGCGCGGGCTCGCCCGGTCGAGAACAGAATGGCGTACCTGGGCAAGAGATCCTTCGATTTCCTGCTGGATCTCTTTCATCTCTTGTTTGAGAGCTCTTTTACGGGCCCTTAGCTCTTTGATATCCGAAGATTTCACACGATTCTTTTCCATCCTCAATTATTTATCACTCTTTTTCGATTCTTCGCTTCCGGACTTTTCATCATCCCGGTTTACAGAGGAATGGTTTCCGGACTCATCTTCGGTATTGATATTACCGATCTGTTCAGACAGATCTTTCATAAACTGATGGAGCATTTTGTCCCGGGTGGCCTCGACCATGGCTCTTGGCCGGCGCAGATAAAAAAGCAGACCCAGCAGAAGCATCGGTGCGGCAACCACAATAAAACCCAGTCCTTCATTCTCCAGCAGATCTCCCACAAAATTGGACGCGGCAAATAAAACCAGTATCAAACCCAAAGCCAGAAAGACAATCCCGGTGAGACGATACAGCGTATGTGCAATCAGACCGGTGATACGTTCACCCATTTCAAGCGTGAACAGCTCAATGCGCTTTTCTACCAGCGTTTTGAACTCTCCAGGCAGTTTTTTCAGATTCTCGATCAGTGAATCGAGTTGAGATGGACTCATTCCTCTTTCCCTTTTTTCGTGATTTTACCCAGCAGAAAACCGGCTGTGAGCGCAATACCAAGGGAACCGACAGGGTTCTGGCGCACCAATCCGGCCAGACGCGCTTTGGCATCTTTTAATCGCTGTTGAAAGGCTTCATTTTCCCACGTATCCTGAGCCTGGTGCACCAGCTTTTCAATAGTATCTATCAGGGGATGCATATTCTTCTGTTAAGTTTTTGTTCGCATACACTTTGCTTCAAGCTGCATAAAGCCACAAAGTCACGCAGCTATTGCAAAGGCACATGCAGCTATTACGGACAGCTATTACGGAAACCTTGCTGATAAAATACAGAATTCAGCGCTAATTTCTATAAACCCAGTATAATGGATTTTCATTCAAATCGCAGGCTTTCGATCGGATCGAGCCGGGCGGCTTTCCAGGCGGGATACACACCAAAGATGATACCGATGAACGTCATTCCGACAATTCCCGCTAATATGGCAAAAACGGGCATTACAAAGGTAGTATCCATGATCATTACCAGAATGTTACCGGCGGCAATGCCGAGGGCCATGCCGATGAGTCCACCAATCTGACAGACGATGACCGCCTCGGTCAGAAACTGGGAAATGATGGTTTTGCGATTGGCTCCGACCGCCTTTCTAATGCCGATCTCGCGCGTCCTTTCGGTTACCGATACGAGCATGATGTTCATCACCCCGATACCCGCTCCCAGGAGTGCGATCCCACCCACGACAATGCCGAACAAATAGAGAATGCCGGTGAAATCGTCAAAAATTCCGCGCAATGACTCGTTGGTTTCGATATCAAAATCATTTTCGGCACCGGGCGGAACCCGCCGGACCGTTCGAAGCAGTCCCGTCGCTTCATCGATCGTCTCGTTGATCATCAAAATCGAGGGCGCCCTGACCTGAATATTGATATTCCGCTCCCGTCCATAGACCGAGGCCAGCCGGGTATAGGGAGCAAGCACAAAATTGTCGAGGGACTGACCGAAGGCCGCCCCTTTCGGCTCAATAACTCCGACTACCGTGTAGTATTGACCGTCAATGCGTACCCGCCGGTTAAGAGCGTTGCGACTGCCAAAAAGTTCATCCCGTACATCGGCCCCCAACAAAACAAACGGACGCCCGTCCCCGACATCATCGCGGGTCAGATCACGTCCCTCTTCAATGCTGTAAGCATTGTTGCCGATCCAGTATTCGTTACCACCCCGGATCTGTACATTGGGTTCGGTGGACCGGTCATCGTGGTGAATCCGGGAATTGCGGAAATTGACATCCGGAGACATTGAACGGGACAGCTCGGCCAGCTCCCGGAATTGTTCAAACTGGCGGAAGGTAATCGGTTCACGGGACCGGTGAGCTTGATTGGAGCCGGTCAGAACCGCCGGCCGCGTGGTTATGCTGATCACCTCGCTGCCCATCAGGGTCATTGTGTTCTGGAAGTAGTTGTCGATAACTTTCACTGCGGTCGAGGCACTAATCACGGCAAAAACACCGACTACAATGGCCACCAGTGTCAGTGAGGCTCTGGTTTTATTGGAGCCCAGAGCTCCGAATGCCAGTTTTATGGTCTGCCAAAGATGCATGTGTGTACCTCAGGAATAACGCAATGACTCGATCGGGTCCGATTTGGCGGCCCGGTTGGCGGGCAGAAAACCGAAAATAACACCTGTAACGGTCGTAATAAAAAATGCCAGCAGAATGGTATGGATCCCCAGATGTGCCACGAAATACTGATTGATGATATGGACAGCGATCCGGGAAGCAAGTATACCGATGATGCCGCCGATGCCGCAGATGACCACCGATTCCAACAGAAACTGCATGAGTATCTCCCGGTAGCGGGCACCGACGGCTTTTCGGATACCGATTTCCCTCGTGCGCTCCTTGACCGAAACATACATGATATTCATCACCCCGATGCCCCCTACAAAAAGGGAGAGGGCGGTAAGAAAAATACCGATCCCGTAGATGGCCCCGGTCATGGCGCGATATTGCTCTTCAAACATCTCCAGCCTGTTGATGGCAAAATCATTCTCCTCGGCCGGATCGAGTCGACGAATCCGCCGCATAATACCTTCCACTTCGAACTGCCCCTCCTGAAGCGCCTGATCATTGTCAAATTTAACGCGCAAAGAGATGCCGCGCCGAAGCCCGTATAAATAGCGGAAAGCGCCGATGGGGATGATCACCATATTGTCGAAGCTCTGCATACCCATGAAATTGCCCTGCCGCTCCAGCACACCGATCACCTCAAATCGCTGACCGCCTATTCGAACACGCCGGCCGATCGGATCACGCCAATCGAAAAGTACATCAGCGACATCATAGCCGAGAATAACCACATTTCGACCGGCATGGTCCTCTTCCTCGTTAAAAAAACGGCCATCGGCCATTTCTACTGAAGAAGTCAATAAATAACTTTGCGTAACTCCTTCGATCATCACGCTTTCAGCCACCTCGTCACCATAAGCGACACTCCCCGATCGAGAAGCTTCCGCCGACACGGCCGATGCCAACCGGCTCTGTTCCTCGATGGCCGGGGCGTATCGCACCTCCATCTCCGGCCGGTTCACATACTCCCACCATCGATACTCCCCGCCGAAGCCCCATGGCCACTTCTGGACAAATATCACATCCTGACCAAGCATCGCCATGCTTGACTCAAATGACCGGTTGATGCCGTCAATAACAGTGACCATGGTTGTAACCATGACAATCCCTATCACGATGCCGAATGTTGTCAGGGCGGATCGCAATTTGTTGCTCCAAACCGCAAAAAGCGATAACCGTAAACCCTCGATAATGCCTCGAAAGATCATGTTGCAGAATAGGTGATATGGTTATTTATATCGTATATTACGGATCCGGACAACTTTCGTTTCAAAAAAAATCAGTGTAATGCAACTTGATGTTTTAGCCATTGCCGCTCACCCCGACGATGTGGAACTATGCTGTGCCGGTACGCTGGCCGCACTGGTAAAATCGGGCAGAAAGGCCGGGATCCTGGATTTGACGCGGGGTGAGATGGGGACGCGGGGTTCCCCTGAACTCCGGTTGGAGGAAGCGCAAAATGCCGCCGGAATACTCGGTGTGTCGGTAAGGGAGAATGCGGGTTTACCGGACTGTGGACTTGAAAATACGTTTAAACACCGGGAAGCAGTCATCCGGAATATCCGGAAGTATCGCCCGGATATCTGTTTCATCAATGCAAAGGAGGATCGCCACCCGGATCACCGAAATGCCGCCCGTCTTGCGCTGGATGCCCTGTTTTATGCCGGACTGAACAAACTGGAGACCCGTGACGAATCGGGTGAACTTCAGCAGCCCTGGCGCCCGCATCATATCCTTCACTTTATGCAGCACTGGCCTTTTGATCCCACCCTTGTCTTTGACATCACGGAAACCATGAATCTCAAAGAAAAGGCAATCCGGGCTTTTGCCTCACAATTCAATGCCGACGAAAATGATGCTGAACCACAGACCTATGTCTCCAGCGGTCGTTTTTTTGAGTCTTTGCGGGGACGGGCCCGGGAGTACGGACAGCAAATCGGGGTTACATTCGGGGAACCTTTTCTCTACCATGGCGGCCCCATACCGGTTTCCGATCTGGAATTTCTGTTTAAAGCCCGTCCGGAGCGTTGATACCTTCTCGCCCCTGAAAACACTGCAGGCGTCATCGGTCCCGTACGCAATAAAAAGATACCGCTATACCGGCCGGTGAACGCTGATACCGAATCAGCGCTCTCTTTGATCACTTTGTCTGCGATGCAGGCGACCATCTTTGGGAGAATAGTTTTCACGCCAGATCTCCATCTGTTCATCATTCAGGATTTCCGAGAGATCAGCCTCAAGCTGTTCCTGCAGCTGCTCAAGGTTCTCGTGGAAGGTTTCTCGATATTCGATAAAGAGTTCTTTCCCCATTTCTCTGTGATTTTCCAGTATGGAAAAAAGTTCATCCACTTTTTCGTCCGAGAGGTTGAGGTCTTTCGCCAATCTGTTTTTCAATCGGCCATGGCTCCATCCCGGACGATCCTCCCCCTTATCGTCATCGCGATATCGTTCCTGACTGCCGGAAGCATCATCAGCCGTAGTCCGGTCAGGCTCCCTTTCGCGCTGCTCCCGCCGGTCGCGTTCCCCCGCCGACCGGTCTCCCGGGATCATGTTGCGATGGATTACCTGTTCACCGGCAACAGGTGACTGTATGCTGCCCCGTAAAAGATAGCCGGATCCAATGCCTATCAGAAAAGTCAGCACAAATGCCAGGGCTATCGTTACTTTTGGATTTTTACTCATTTCTTTGTGGTTTCGTTTTCCGGGAGTTCATTTCCCGAAACAGATCAAAAATCTTCATAAAGCCAGTGATCCGGTTCGGGCAGCTCTTCCTGGTTCCATCCCAGGAATTGTTCCACTTCTTCCCGTCCGTTGGCTTCGCTCACACCGTTTTCACCAAGATGAAGACCGGCAAACAGGATGATCAGGACGATTCCGACAGTAAGCACATACCGTTGAAACCAACTCCAGACGAGCGTTTCCAGATCTGCTCCGGTGGCCTCTTCGGCCTTCCGGCGCTGATGGAAGCGCTGTATGGCCCCCCTGCCGGGTTCATCACTACGCATGGCAGACAATTCCCCGAAGACACCCTGACGGCTCCGCTGTTTGGAGAACCAGAGATAATCTTCCCAAAGGGCCGGATCGTGGGCCTTTGTTTTTACTTCCAGCTGCCTGAGCTCTTTCTCCCCGACCGGCTGGTCCAGCGCATCAACAAGCTCCTGTTTTAAAGCTTCTTTTTTGTTTTTCCGTTTCTTCATAGGTCACCTGTTTTCAAATTCGTGATGTGCGCCGAGATGCATCAGCTCTTTTCTCAGTTTTTGCCGTGCATTGAACAGCCGGCTTTTCACGGTCCCGGCCGCTACATTTTCCACATCCGAGATTTCATCATATGACATTCCTTCCAGATCCCGCATGGTTATGATCAATCGATCCCTGTCCGGCAGCCGTGCCAAAGCTTCGTGCAGCAAACGTTTCCGTTCACGGCTGTCCAGGGTGTTATTCCCCTCTTCAGAGGATACAAATTCGGTGGGTTCGATATTATCCTTATCCGATTCGTCCCACCAGAACAACCGGCGCTGCAACCGGTACCGGCGTAATGCATCCCGTACCGTGTTTTTGGCAATCTGATAGGTCCATGTATATAGACTGCTTTTGCCATTGTAAAGATGCCGTTTCCGGTATACCTTGAGAAAACTGTCCTGGGTGATGTCTTCGGCATCGAGCCCGGTGCCGTAAACCATTGATCGTACCATACGATAAATGCGCGGATAAAAGTCCGGCAGATGCCGGTTCAATTCATGCTCGGTCAATGGTGATGTCTGCATGGGTCAATCATACATTCTTCTTTCTCCGCATCGTATGGCCGCATCTATAATGTCAATTCTTTCGTGTTCTTTTGCACTGTAATAAGTTGATAACTGCATTCAGTGTGTTATACGATTGATGCGATACGTCGGTTCATTTTTTGTAAAATATCCTCTTGTAGTAATTCCTCAAACTGCACTTGCAAGTCGGTCGCGGGATAAATGCTTCCCGCGACCGGCTGTTCCGGTATCATGCCGACCAGTATTTTTCAGGGATGATTTCGCGGATGCGTCTGTATAAAAAGCGGTGAATAGCAGGATTACCGGCGGCAATCCGTTTTCCGAAAAGCCAGTTATCACCCCCGTTCCAGTCGCTGACCACCCCGCCCGCTTCACGAATGAGCAAGCTGCCGGCGGCCACATCCCAGGCCGACAAACCATATTCGAAGAAACCGTCACAGCGTCCGGATGCCACCAGGCAAAGATCAAAAGCCGCACTTCCCGGCCGGCGAACTCCTTGCGTCTCATGCATAAATGCTTTAAACAAATCCAGATAGGCATCCACCAGCTCCAGGTCTCTGTAGGGAAAACCGGTGACAAGCAGCGCCTGATCGTGCCGGTCCACATCCGAAACACGGATCCGCTCTCCGTTGAGCCAGGCGCCTTTACCTGCTTCGGCGGTATACCATTCATTGCGGTTGACCTCAAGAATCAGCGCCGTTTGAGGCTGCTTGTGCTCCCACATCGCAATGGAGACACAGTATATCGGAACGCCATGCGCAAAGTTGGTTGTGCCGTCAATGGGATCGATAATCCAGGTGCGCCGGTCGGTGAGACGGGTTTCGCTGGCCGACTCTTCCGCCAGGATCTCGTCATCGGGAAACTGCTCTTTGATAATACTGATGATTTCGGCTTCGGCGGCGCTGTCGGCTTCTGTAATCAGATCATTTTTCCCTTTCAGCCCCACATTGAGCTTTGTCCGGTTTTGGTCGTAATAGGTAATAACTTCTTTTGCTTTTTCAGCCGCCCTGCGAGCGGTTAACAGCGTTTGTGATTCCATGTTATACTTTGGGTTAATAGATACCGTCTCCGGCCCTGATATGTGCGTCCGGTCGACAGGCTTACGCGTTGCCACATGCTCACTCATTGTCATCGGAATACGCCTCTTCGGGAAAGAGCGTTTGCAGGGCCTCCTGTTGAAAACGGTTCTGTTCACGTGTCAATTTAATTATCAAATCCTGAATTTCGGATTTTCGTTCCGGCGCTGCATCCCGGAAGTCGTCGTGCAGCTTTTCACGGGAACGTTCCAGGAACCGCAGTTTCAGGGATTTGAGCGCTCCACGGGCGGTATTGATCGGATCGGAGTCTTTGTGGATGGTAACGCCCCGCTTCTTCATGCCCAACTCACTGACCGCATGACGCTCCAGAACGACCTCTCCGATCAGCTCCGGATAGGGGTGCTCCCGCCGGCTGTAAGCCTCAACCGTCACCGGCTCCCCCTTCTGGTATTGCTGAATAATGTCCATGAACAAGTTCCGCAACAAGGAGTCTTCAAAATGATCTTCGTTGCAGTGGCTCCCCACAAAAAGAATCAACCGCTCACCGAATGTCAGCATCAGGCGAATCAGCTCTTTTTCATATTCGGGCCGCCGGAACGGTCGTTTCGGGGATCTCTCATTCCGGCCTGATGACGATCCCATCCCGGAAAGCCGGTCCCGCCCCGCCCCGCGATCTGCTTCATCATGCACAGGTTGCACATTGCGATCGCCCGTACTTTCTGATCCATTCCGATCGCTACCCGGACGGGGTGCCGGTTGCCCCGGTTCAGTCCGTCCGGCCGTATTCTGTACATCTTTTTCCCGATATGTTCCGCCGGTGCCCGAAACTCTTATGCCCTGTCCACCGGGTGACACATTCCGTTGACTCTGCCTCCGGGCTTGTCGTTCAATCCGTGTACGAAGGACATCCAGTTCCTGGTTTAGGGCACGGTCACCGATTCGGCTTATAGCACTGAGCTCCTGAATATAGTTCTGGCGTGAAATCTCATCGGGAACTACAGCAATGGCTTCAAGCATCTCGGACAAGACCTTCTTACGATCGACCGGATCGTCCCATCGCCCCTCCTTCCGTGCCATGCCTGCCAGAAACCGCAGAAAATCGCGGGTCTCATTCTTCCTTACCTCGAGAAATCCCTCGCTGCCGAATTGCCGTATGTACGAATCGGGATCTTCGTTGTCGGGCAGCGACAGTATCCGCACCCCCATCCCCTCTTCCAGGGCGACGCTGATACCACGCACCGCCGCTTTCATTCCCGCCGCATCAGCATCGAAAATCATCAACAGGGTGTCGCCGTAGCGTTTCATGATGCGAACCTGGCCGTTGGTCAGCGATGTTCCACTGGTGGAAACTACATTCCGTATTCCGGCCTGATGCATGGAAATGACGTCGGTATACCCTTCCACCAGAATCACTTCTCCGGCTTTACGGATCTCGTTTTTGGCAATCTGTATACCGTAAAGCACCTCGCTCTTGTTATAGACCGGCGTCTGGGGCGAGTTGATATATTTCGGAGTGTTTTTGCTTTCCGACATGGTGCGTCCGCCGAACGCAATGACCTTGCCACTGGGATTGAATATCGGGAACATCAGCCGGTTCCGGAAAGTGTCGTAGTAGCCGCCGCCCTTCTCCCGGGCTTTGACCAGCCCCGATTCATGCAGGTATTCAAGATTGACACCGGCGCTTTCGGCGGCCTTCAACAATCCGTCATAGCTGTCGGGGGCGAAACCAAGCCCATACTTCCGGACGGTTTTCCAGGGATATTCCCGTTTTTTGAGATAAGCCCGCACTGTTTCGGCTTCATCGGATTCAGCCAGCATCTGGTGGTAAAAATTACCGGCAAACCGCAGCGCATGATAGATTCCGTCCTTGAGATGCTGCCGGGGATCATAAACTTCCTGCTCTTTTTCCGGAATAGTGATATGGTAGCGATCGGCCAGGGTCCGGACCGCCTCCTCGAAACCGACTCCGTCCGTTTTCATCACAAAGTTAAAAACATCGCCGCCTTCACCGCAGCCGAAGCATTTGTATATACCCAATTTTGGAGAAACACTGAATGATGGTGTCTTCTCATTGTGAAAAGGACACAGACCGGTGAAGTTGCTGCCGGAACGGCGCAATTTGACATGGTCCGAGACCACGTCTACGATGTCGGCGGCCTGCCGTACCTCCTCTTTTTTTTCATCAGGTATCATGATCATAAATTGCGCCTTTAACAGTTCGTATTCAACCGTGATCCGGCTTTTATATCAAAAAAAAACGAACTGAGTAGCGTTTAACTTCTGCATATGGGTAATCAGTTGGCAAATAAGCTGCAGTGTGGGTATATTCCGGGCGCATTTTTTCGATCACTTAAAAATTTATAACGGCATGAGCGTATTAGCAGGAAAAGAAACCCGACTTGTAGTTCAGGGTTTTACCGGAAAAGAAGGAACTTTTCACGCCGAGCAGATGATCGCATACGGCACCAATGTCATTGGCGGGGTTACACCCGGAAAGGGCGGCGGCACACATCTCGACCGCCCCGTTTTTAATACCGTAGCCGATTCGGTAGCCAAAGAAGAAGCCAATACGTCGGTGATTTTTGTCCCGCCCGCTTTTGCCGCTGATGCCATCACCGAGTCCGCTCTTGCCGGCATCAAAACCATCGTCTGCATCACGGAAGGGATCCCGGTGAAGGACATGATTGTTGCGCGGGAAGTCGTCCGCCGCCACGGTGCGACGCTTATCGGTCCCAACTGTCCGGGCATCATCACTCCCGGAGAGGCCAAAGTGGGTATTATGCCCGGAAATGTTTTCACACCCGGACCGGTAGGGGTTATATCCCGCTCCGGAACACTTACCTATGAAGCGGTTGACCAGCTCACCAAAGCCGGGCTGGGTCAGAGTACCGCTATCGGCATCGGAGGTGATCCGGTCATCGGGACCAAGCATCAGGATGCCGCCGCCCTGTTCAACGAAGATCCCGATACCGAGGCAATCGTGCTGATCGGCGAGATCGGCGGGACGGATGAAGAGGATGCCGCCGCCTGGATCCAAAAAAATGTTAAAAAGCCGGTTGTGGCGTTCATCGCCGGCAGGACCGCCCCTCCCGGACGACGCATGGGTCACGCAGGAGCCATCGTATCGGGCGGAAAAGGGACCGCCGACGACAAGATCACCGCGCTCAAGGCAGCAGGCATCACCGTTTGCGACAGTCCGGCCGTGATCGGTGATACCGTAAAAGAGCTTCTGTCCTGAAGCCCCTAACAGGCACTGCTAACAACCGTTCGTAATTCATGGTCCCGCAAGGCCGTGGTATCCAAGACCCGGTCCATCAGACCGGATGAAGGCGTATGAAGGCCACCCGCTTCTCCATGACACTATACATCTCGCTGCCGGTGCTGGCCTCAGCCTGCTCGGTAGTGATGATCGCCCATTTTGTGATGCTGGCGGAAGGGCGCATACCGGAAGACGGGCTTTACGGCGATATGTACACCTATATCGTGCTGGCCGAGTCCTTTAACTTCTTCGGCAATGAACTCATCACCTTCAGGGTCCTTGCTCCCCTCATCAGCGGAACCATTGCCGCCCTGTTCGGACTGACCGGCGAGCAAAGTGTCGGACTGCTGACCGGATCGCTCAATTTTCTCTACCTGCTGACCGGATTCGGCTGGATGTACTATCTGGCGATGAAAGAGCGGACAAGCAACTCGCTGGAAGTGGCTTTGCCGCCGTTTCTCGTTCTGACCCTGCCCGCATTCTGGCAGGGGGTATTTCTGCCGGTCCCCGACGCGTTGATGTTCGCCCTGTTCGCCCTGATCCTGACCGGTGTACTCCGGCAGCGGCTGGATATTTTGGTGCCGGCTATGCTAATCGGCGTTTTCGTCTCAGAGTGGCTCTTTCTGGCGGCCCTGCTGCTGCCGCTGACCGATTACCTCCGCAGCCGGGGAAATAAAGGCCCGGGAACGGGAAGTTTGCATAACAGCAGCACGGACGGGAACAGTCAGGTCAATGACAGTATAGTATGGACACGTGGTTATACCGCCGTCGCACTGGCAGCATTGGCCTATCTGGTTCTCCCACTGTTAACGACCATTCCGGAAGCTCACCTGGTCTATCGTCCGGGAGAGTGGATGGATGGCATCCGGGAACAGTTTATCAACCGGGATATCTCTGTTATCCGGGCATTCTGGCGAAGTTTTGGCCTCACCCTGCCCTTTTTCGCCTACCGCTTTTATGAAATGGGGTGGAGCCGGGTCACCGGAGCGTTGACCATTTGGTTCCTGCTTCTTTTTGCTGTGGTGTACATACTTGCTCCTGACTCAGCCAACCGTATTCTGTTCATGACCATGCCGGCACTGGTACTCTGGCAATATGAACCCGGAACCTTCCGGCGGATGAACCGGCCCATAGACCGTGAGTCCGAATCAGAGATGGGATGATGGTTTTCGGTATTATGAACGCTATATGCCGCAGAGGAGGAGATAGCACCTCAACCTCACCGATAAGATTACAGTTACCGACGTTATGTAACTGATTTAACACTTCTGCTTGTTCCCATATATGGAACTTTGTATATTTACAGATGCGAGTTTTTTCACGAAAAACATTAATCGAATTTTGGCAAAAGCATTCAGATTCCGAACAAGCACTAAAAGTATGGTTCTCTGAAGCTGAAAAGTCACAATGGAAATCTCCGGAACACATCAAGCGAATCTACCCACATGCCAGTATCTTGCCGGATAATCGCGTTGTATTCAACATTAAAGGCAATACCTATAGACTCATCGTTAAAATTAATTATGATTACGGACAAGTTTTTATCCGTTTTATCGGTACACACTCCGAATACGAAAAAATAGACGCTACAAAGGTCTGATAATATACAGAATCTTCTATTATGAAAATTAAACCCATCCATAACGAACAGGATTATCGGAAAGCACTGGCAAGATTACAGGAAATTTTTGACGCCGAACCCGGTACCCAAGAAGGTGATGAACTGGAGATTCTCGGTATATTAGTAGAAAACTACGAAAAACAGCATTTTCCCATAGAAGCTCCAAATCCGTTAGAAGCCGTTACATTTCGAATGGAACAACTGGGGTTAAGACAATCAGATTTGGCCAGAATACTTGGTTCTCGCTCACGTGCCAGTGAAATTTTGTCGGGCAAGCGTTCTTTTTCATTGCGCCAAATTAAGCTCTTGAATAAAAAACTGGGCATTCCAGCAGATGTTCTATTACAAGAACAGGATCCGGTTACATGACAACCGATCAGTTACAATGACTTGAAGAGCCAAACGACCATACGTGTACTAACCCATGGAACTGAACATATCCGACCAACATTTTGTCGTCACCGGGTGCAGCTCCGGCTTCGGCAAAGCGATCACCAACACCCTCTGCAGTGAAGGGGCCAAAGTAACCGGCGTCGCCCGCCGGCAGGATCCGCTGGCCCGTTTGCACCATCGGTGGCCCGAACATTTCACCCCCATACAGGGGGATCTCACCCGCGAAGAGACCCTCGATCGTCTCATGGATTCGGTCGGTGACCGGCCGGTTCACGGACTGGTACTCAACGCCGGGGGACCGCCTGCCAAAGTGGCGGCCGACACCACCGTGGCCGACTGGGACGATGCCTACCGGCAGGTCTTCCGGTGGAAAGTTGACCTGACCCTCCGTTTGATACCGCGATTAACCGAAGCCGGATACGGCCGCATCCTGTTTGTGGAGAGTCAGTCCGTCAAACAACCCATTCCCGCCCTGGCACTGAGCAACGGCATGCGCGCCGGGGTGGTCGGATTTGCCAAGTCACTTTCCCGGGATCTGGCCGCAAAAGGAATTACCGTCAACGTACTGGCACCGGGTCCCCATAACACTCCGGCCATCGAACGGGTGATCGCCTTCCGGATCGAACACACCGGCGAAAGCTTTGATGAGGCCAAAAAAGCCATGGAGGCGGGTATTCCCGCCGGGCGCTTCGGTGAGGCGGAGGAGCTGGCCGGACTGGCCGTCTGGTTGCTTTCCGGGCACTCGGCGTTTGTAACCGGACAGACCGTCAGTCACGACGGAGGCAATATCGGCGGACTTTTCGGCTGATCCAAGTTTCTTCCATCCGAAATCCGCAAACCGGCTTCCTGCACCCACTTTTAAACATACTTGCTTCGGGGCACCATCTTTCCGGGGTATCATCGAATAAAAAAAAAGTCCCATGTCTGTCATCTGGCACCAGCAAAAAATTCAGCTTCGCACACGTTCGCGCGGCTTCCATCTGATCACCGATGAAATCACCTCCCAACTGGAGAAGCTTTCCAACATCCGGGTCGGATTGGCGCATGTTCATATCCTGCACACCAGCGCTTCGCTCACCCTCAATGAAAACGCCGATCCTACGGTGCGGGAAGACCTGGAAACCTATTTCACCCGTTCGGTTCCCGAAGACGCCTCCCTATACCAGCATACTATGGAAGGACCCGACGATATGACCTCACACATCAAGACCTCCATACTCGGCAGCTCCCTCACCATCCCGATATCCAACGGCCGATTCGCCCTCGGCACCTGGCAGGGTATCACACTCTGCGAACACCGGAACCGCGGAAGGAGTCGCACCGTCATCGTAACACTTAACGGTACAGACTGAACCGGTCTCAGAACCTGAATAGTTTTCACAGACTCGCCGGCAATACAGAATAAACCGGTCTCAGAACCTGAATAGTTCTTACAGGCTCAACCGGCAGTATTGACTGAACCGGTTGCACAGCCTCTGCAATTCATCCTCTCCCGGATTCCGGAAAATATCAGTCAAAAGTCGGAGGTGACTTTTTTATCAAAATTATTTAGATTAAGTCTTAATTAATGAGCATGATTTCATTGACCACATCAACAAGTGTCTATGAATAAATCAATTATTGAGCTTGAAAGCCTGGAAGTAGCTGAAATTATTTCTTTTGAGGGCGGTCAGACCTTAAAAAAACGTCTGGAGGAAATGGGAATCCGGCGGGGGAAGTTGATATCCAGAATCAGCTCTCAACTGGTTAACGGCCCCGTAATCGTCTCTGTGGACGGACAACAGACCGCTATAGGCCGAAAAATGGCGGCCAAAGTTCAAGTAAAACCTGTTAAAACGCCCCATTCCGAAATACATCATTAATTGGCAATCGAGAAAAACGGCTATGCGTGTACTGTTAATGGGCAACCCCAATGTCGGAAAAAGTGCCCTGTTTTCACGTCTTACAGGTTCCCATGTGTCCATATCCAACTACGCGGGAACAACGGTTGAGTACGCGCGCGGAAATCTTGCCTTCGGAAGTAATGCGGCCGAGATTATCGATGTTCCCGGCACCTTCTCGCTGGATCCTGCCAACCGGGCCGAGGAAGCCGCCGTTGCCATACTCGGATATGGAGATGTGATTGTCAATGTAGCGGATGCAACGCACCTGGAGCGTAACCTGTACCTCACGCTCCAGCTTCTTCATACAGGCAAACCGGTCATCCTGGTGCTGAATATGTGGGATGAGGCGCTTCAAAAAGAGATCAAAACAGACACAGCCGGGCTGGAATCACTGCTGGGAATTCCTGTTGTACCCACCTGCGCCGTGAAAGGAGAAGGCATTGGACTGCTCAAAGAGAAGATCGTCCGGGCAAAAAACGGGGCACATCGTCCCGTTACAGAAACCGGAAAGGAGCGGGACACCGTGGATCGTGACACCGTGGATCGTGACACCCTGAGTCGGGACACCCTGAGTCGTGACACCGTGGGTCGTGACACCGCGGGTCGTGACGCCGCGAGTCGTGACACCGTCTATCCATGTGCAGACGGAGACCTGCCACACTCCGGTGTGTTAGCCAATGAAATCGACCAGGATCTCTGGAAACAGGTCGACAACATCATCTCGGAAACGCAAACACGGCCCCGCAAATCGGAATCACTTCGGAACAATCTGAATCACGCTACTGTCCACCCCGTCTACGGACCGTTCATTGCCCTGCTTGTGCTTTTTCTGAGTTTCGGCTTTGTTGCCCTGTTCGGCGACTTTCTGCATGAAGTCATGGAAGATGTATTTGAATTTGCCTGGCTGCCGGTTGCCGATTGGATATCCCTTCAGCTTGGAGGATCCGGACTGGTGCATGCCATATTGATAGGAGGTTTGATTGACGGGCAGATCGATTTTATTGAATCCTTCGGCCTTATTACCACCGGTCTGTTTATCCCCATTGCGGTCGTATTGCCGTTCATCTTCTGTTTCTATGTCATTCTGAGTCTGATGGAAGATATCGGCTATCTTCCCCGGCTGGGGGTGGTGGTCGACAGCCTTATGCAGCGTTTGGGTATACAGGGACTCTCTGTCGTACCGATGATGCTCGGCATCGGCTGTAACGTCCCCGGGGTCATGGCCGGAAGGATGCTGGAAACCCGGAGAGAACGTTTCATTGTAGCGACACTGATTGCCATTGCCGTTCCCTGCATGGCCCAGCAGGCTATGGTGATCGGTCTGCTGGGTCAGGCCGGAATAACGGGACTGGCCATCGTCTATGGAACTCTGTTTCTGCTCTGGATAATCCTGGGATGGCTGATGAACCTGTTTCTCAAAGGGGAAGCGAACGAAATGCTGATTGACCTTCCGCCCTACCGGTTACCTGACGGAAAGTCTTTGCTGAAAAAAATATACATGCGTATGAACGGTTTTATCCGTCATGCCCTGCCCTATGTCCTCCTTGGCGTTTTTGTCGTCAACCTGTTCTACACGCTGGGAATTATTGGAGCCATAAGTGATGTTTTCGCTCCTGTCAT
>SLOL01000135.1 GCA_007132495.1 Balneolales bacterium | reverse complement strand
TTTTTGCTTCGGCGGAATGACCTGCCCGGATCTCATCCAGCAGCGCACGTTCAAAGTCCGACTGTTCTGTCCCGGCGCCGGGTCTGGTCACATGGGTTGCCAGACTGCTCAAAGCATACCGGGTGTAATGATCGTCTCCCGTGCCCGGGGCGGCCAGCATGCCGGACAGGATACGAATACCCTCCGGACCGGTCTCCAGGAGCTGTTCGTTGAGCCATTTTTGAGCGGCAGGTTCCGAAGCGGGCATTTGGAGAATGATTTCGGCTACTTCCTCATGTTTTGATTCGGCATGTTCACGGGAAGTGATCTCTTCCGAAGCGGAGCAGGAGATCAGAAAAAGCGTCAGTAAAAATGCGGCAGGTTTGTTGAATGTAATCATCTATCTGTCCAATATGGAGAAATTCATGGGGGTAAAGTTCTTACGGTGAAGAAAACGTTTCACTGCTCAACGGTTACATGTGCCATGGAGAGCGCATCGGCTGGTTGATCATCCGGTTGGCTGCATCATCATTGACAAACCGCTGGGTTCCGGGATCAAACTCCAGTTCCCTGCCCAGTCGCACGGCAATGATACCCAGGTTCACCAGATTGCAGGACCGGTGTCCATTTTCATCATTAAGCGCAAATGTTCTGCGGTTCTTTACCGCTTCGCTGAAATCCGTGATCTGAAGGTCGGGGTCCGGCAGAGAAGCGGCAAGTTCCCGCACATTCGGGATATCGGATTCAAATCCCCGGTAGAGTTTTCCTTCGGGCCCTTCGATAAAAGCGGCATCCTTGTCCCGGTCCTCCCCGTCCAGGATGATTTTGCACCCGTCCTCATACGTCATTTCGATGCGTCTCCAGGTTGTTGCCGCATCCGGGTGCTGCTGCGGGGCATCAGCCACGATATGTACCGGGCTGGTATGGTCCTTGTCCAGAATATATTGCACCGGATCGAGATAATGCTGTCCCATATCACCAAGTCCGCCCCCGTCATAGTCCCAGTAACCCCGGAATGTATTGTGAACCCGGTGTTCATGATAGGGCTTATACGGAGCCGGTCCCAGCCAGGCATTATAGTCCAGAGACTCCGGAATCCACTGTGGGTGCAGGTTGGTCCTGCCGCTCCACTCGAACTTCCAGTCGAAGCCCGTACTGTTGTTCACCGTGACGGTCAGCGGCCGGCCGAGCACGCCGTTTTCCACCAGCTTCTTAATCGGTCTTACGGGAGTATTCATACCGTAGAAGTTGCCCCGGAACCGGAACCAGGTATTTAACCGGAATATGGCACCGTTTCGTTGAACCGCTTCGACGACCTTTTCACCTTCCCCGATCGTCCGGGTCATCGGTTTCTCGCACCAGATGTCTTTGCCGGCATTGGCGGCATCCACCGCCATGATCCCGTGCCAATGAGGCGGGGTTACGATGTGGACGATATCCACGTCGTCCTGCTCCAGCACTTCCCGGTAGTCGTGATACCCTCTCACTCCCGGCTCACTCAGTTCCAGCGCCCGGTTCAGGTGCCTGGTATCCACATCACAGACCGCCACCAGGCGTGCACCCGGATAATTGAGATGGCCCCGGCCCATGGAGCCGACGCCGATCACCGCTTTGGTCAGCTGATCGCTTGGGGCGGTAAAACCATTCCCTCCCAGTACATAACGGGGTACGATGGTGAATGCACCCAGGGCCAACGCGGTGTGTTTTATAAAATCTTTTCTTTGCATGGGTTTGATTTATTTCAGAAGATGGTGTTTATCCCTGTTTCGAACATAATGACGGGCCACGTCATCATCAATGATCCGGATAAAGTTTGCATACTGTTCCGAACGCTGTGAATCCCCTGGACAGATCAGGGTCTGATATCAGTGGTTTCAACTTTCAACACTGTGGAAAAGGGTGCACAAGATGAGTGCAGCTATCTCTCCATTCCATGAAACGGCACACCGGGTGTAATGTATGACCAGGTATTATCGCCGTATTTTTCCTGAAGTTCATCCAGTTTAACTTTCAATTGCTGTTGAATGTCGGCATACTCCGGTTCACCATACACACTGATTAATTGTTCCGGATCGGCTTCCAGATCAAACAGTTCCCACTCATCATGATCCGGAATATGGGCAAGCGTATAGCGATCGGTGCGCAGCCCGTAATGGCGGGCAACCGCATGCCATGAATTTTCGACTTCAGGACCTTCATAGTAATGGTAGTAGACCGCATCACGCCAATCGTCGGGTTGTTCACCCCGGAACAAGGTCGCCATCGACCTGCCCTGCATCCGATTGGGTATTTCCACACCGGCCAGCTCCAAAATGGTAGGAGCAATATCCAAATTTTGTACAAGATGTTCACTTACAGAACCGGCTTCAATGCCTTCCGGCCAGTGAACAATCAAAGGCATTCTGAAAGATTCCTCATAAATCCATCGCTTGTCAAACCAGCCTTTTTCCCCTAAAAAGAACCCCTGGTCACCGCCATAGATCACAATGGTATTATCCTTCAGATTTTCCCGTTCCAGCCAGGCCATCACCCGGCCCACTTCATCATCTACTTCACGGATTACCCGCAGATAATCCTTCACATAGCGCTGGTATCTCCAACGCGTCCGCTCTTCTTCCGACCAGTCGGCGTAATTTTCATACAGATATTCATTATCCGCAGCATATGCCTCTGTAATGCGTTCAAGTTGCTCGTCACTTAGGCTGTTTGCATTGACTAACGACTCCCAGCCCGGATTCGGTTCTCCGGTACCCGGATGCAGAGGCACTTTCAAATCACGTCCCCAGTTCATCGACTGAGGTCCTCCCAATTCGCTGATTTCCATATCCTGTTCATGAGCAGCCGTTGTTAAACCAGAGTAATCATAAAACAGCGTAGACGGTTCCGGCAGGTCCCGATCCTGATAGTCGTTCAGTGCAGGCCCGGGAAGCCATTCCCGGTGCGGAGCCTTGTGGTTGTAAATCATCATAAACGGCTGGTCTCTTTCGCGTTCCAGCCGGAGCCATCTGAGGGCAATATCGGTAATAATCCCGGAGGTGTGACCATAATAGTCCACATCGCCTCGTGAGGTGCGCATGGTCGGATTGTAGTACGGTCCCTGACCGTATAATACTTCATAGTAATCAAAGCCCTGAGGTTCACTTTGAAGATGCCACTTACCAATCATCGCCGTTTGGTAGCCATTCTGCTGAAGGATCACGGGAAAGGTTTCCAAATCGGTGGGCAAGGGCTCCATGTTGGTGTACACGCCGTTCATATGACTGTGCATTCCGGTCAGCATCACGGCACGGGAGGGCTTGCAGATGGAATTGGTGACAAAAGCATTGTCGAAACGCATGCCTTCTTCCGCCAGGCGATCGATGTTGGGGGTGGGCGTATGATCCAGCTGAAGTCCGTAATTCAGCGCTTCCCGGTAGGCTCCAACAGCCTGGGCGGTATGATCATCCGAATACATCACGATGATATTGGGCTTTTCCTCCGTTACTGATACATCAGGAGTCGACTGACAACTCGCCACAGCGGCAACAACCGGAAACAGGGTGACGACCGAAGTAAATGGAGTTTTTGAAAGCATCATGGCATAAATGGATTTTTTAAAAACTCATCTGAAACTTAAGATAGTAATTCACAACACAAGTCTAATAAACTTTCATTGCATATTACCACTCAAAGGGCTTAAAAAAAACGGAATAATGATATGATCCGGGCCAGGTACGGTATTTTTCCCTGGCTGTGACCGGAGTTCCACCCACACCGGTCACGCTATGGTCAATGTTGAGTATAGCGTTCTCCCTTCTATCCAGTTGATAGGGGTACCAGGCGGTTTCCAGATTACTGTAGGGATTGATCGACACATTCATCAATTGGTCACTGTAGAACATCAGACCCAAAGAACCCTCCGTTTCTACTCCGGATTCACCGTCGCCACTGTTCCGGGCATGTTCTCCGGTATGAACTTTTGCCCAACGCACATCGGTCCGGTTGCCAAAATCCTGTGGAATAATGTACGGAAGCTCGATGTCATCAAAACCGATATGGTAACGGCCGGTTTTGGCTCCGGTTTTTCGATCTGGATAGGTTTCAAACGGACCTTTGCCAAACCATTCCAGAGATTGCATTTCTGCAGACAGTTCGAATGAAAGTCCCATTTTTTGCAGCCACCGGATCAGCGTTGGCGGGTAGGTCGGCAGTTCCACATTGCTGTCCAGCTTGTGGTCGATACGGAGCATGCCGTTGCCGGTCACCGTATACTCGAATCGGCTTTCAAAATTTATATCCCTCCGGGACAATGCATAGGAAGTGACTTCGAAAATCAGCCTGATTTCATCGTCACTGACCCTGATCAGATCCGACTGCTTCAGTTCATGGGCAAGCGCATCGAGGCCCCATTCAAAAACAGGCTCAAATTCCGCTTCACCCCACCAGGAAATCTCATTCATGACAGGTGCTCGCGCCACGTTGAGACGGGGACCGTTCTGCAGCAGCGCCCGCCCCTTGTAATCGAGCTTTTCCAGGGTGCCCTCGTTTTGGTCGAAGACATACTCAAAATCCTCACCGCTGATTCGTACGATCTCCGCTTCTGTTGTGACCTGAAGCGGTGGATAAGTGCCGGAGATTTCAGTTGCAGAGGTATTTGGACTCTGACCGCCGCCGTCTGTTTCGTCTTTTCCATCTGTTCCGTCCGACCAGAAATAGGGTTTGATGCCGGTATTGTCGTACAACGCAAACTCGTCAAACGTCACTTCATAGCCCTGCTCCGCCCAGGGGGTATCGTGCTTCAGATGCGTAGATATAAACAGATCATAATAATGCGGCCCCGGCTCCCCGGGCAGCTCCAGGGGCAGGGTAACGGTCCTGCTCTCCAAAGGCGCAAGCTGAAGGTCCAGTACCCCGGACCGTATCTCCACTCCGTCTTTTTTCAGTGACCACCTTATCTCACGTTCATCCAGATCGGTAAAATGATGCCGGTTATGAACCCGGAATTTCCCGGATGGGAGGTGCAGCAATTCAAACCGTATCGGAGCATGGCTCCTTTTCGCCTGCCATGCTTCCGGTTCCGGCTCCTGATTATAGCCGATAATCCCGTTCATGGAACCGGATCCCGTGGGAGTCGAGCCGTAGGAGTAAAACGTTCCGAGTGTATCGGTTTCCGCAAAATCAAGCCATAAAACAAGGTGTTCATCATCGGGGGCATCACTTTGAAAGAAACCGAGCTGGTCGGGTTCACGGGCGATATTGTGGATACGCACTTCATCCAGAGTGGAATTGGAGATATAACCGGACCAGTCCTCATTATTTACAATATGGTTTTTCCCTATGGTGAAGGGGTATCGATCCCGCCGGATGGTCCCAGATACGCGACGGGAAGCAGCCTCCTCACCGTTGATGTACAGTATCATCTCCTGCCCGTCATAGGCAGCGGCCAGATGGTGCCGGTTATAGTTCCATGTGATGGGGAGTTGGGCCTGGAGCTCATGGCGGTCGTCGCCGGTACCGATCGCAAAGGTGATGGTATCGGATGATGTCTGGACCAGGTCAACGGCATACCCTTTCCCGATGATGTTATTCTGGTTGACAAATCCCCGTGGATAGATCCAGGTTTCCAGGGTGATCTGTTCTCTGATTTCCAACTCCCGGGTCGGAGTCAATTCTATGAAATCATCCAGCCCGCTGAATGCAATGGCATTCCCGTTGACTCCCGGAACCAGCGACGGTCGCCCCATCAAAACAGCCTGATGGTCATGTCCGGAGTGGTCTGGCGTTGTTATCTTATCAAAAAGTACACCCTGATCCATCCAGTCCCAGATGAATCCGCCCTGAAGCCGCGGGTTGCTGTTAATGACATCCCAGTATTCATCGAAATGCCCCAGCGCGTTCCCCATGGCGTGGGAATATTCACCCATAATAACCGGGCGTTGTGTGGTGTCACCGATTGCGGCAAGCTCTGCCGGATGCGGATATCGTGTCCCAAGCACATCGGCGAACGGAGCGTCACCATTGGGACGATTGGATTGATGCATGATGAATCTTGTGGGATCGATTTCGCGGGTCAGGCCGGCCATTTCAAAGTGAACCGGCGCCATTCCACACTCATTCCCGGTACTCCATATTATAATGCTCGGGTGGTTTTTATCCCTTTGGACAAACTTTTCCATACGGTCAAGCATCGATGTTTCCCAGCCTGGTACGTGAGGAAGCCAGTTTTCTCCCTCATGACATTCCACATTCACCTCGTCAACGACATAAAAGCCGTACTGATCGGCAAGCCGGTAGAATGCGGGCATGTTGGGATAATGAGCGGTTCGTATGGCGTTGATGTTAAGTTTTTTCATCAACTGAAGCTCCTGCTCGACACGTTCCGGATCCATCGTCCGGCCGGTGTAGGGGTTGTGTTCATGTCGGTTGACCCCTCTTATTTTAACCGGAACCCCATTCACATGGAGCACCCCGTCCACTATTTCGACCTGACGAAAGCCCACTTTGTTCGAGAGGATCTCCAGAGGTGTTCCGGAGTCATCCCTCAGGGTCAATACCAGCGAGTAGAGATTCGGTTTTTCGGCCGACCACTGTGCCGGGTTACGGATTTGCTGTGAGAGGGAGTTTTGCTCGTTGTTTCCGGGCTGCAGAGAAGAAACCGGCGATGAAAACGAGGCGACCTCGTTATGATGTTCATCGTAAAGATCGGCCTGCAGTGTCAGGTCATCATGGCTGGAATCGCCATAATTTTTGATATCGGCGTCAATATTCAGAGCAGCATCGGTATAGTCATCGTCGAACTCCGTAGTGACAAAAAAATCACGGATGTGCACCTCCGGTGTTGAGAACAGATAGACATCCCGGTAAATACCGTGGAATTTCCACATGTCCTGATTTTCAAGATAGGTCCCATCCGCCCAGCGAAGGACCCGGACCGCCATCGTGTTTTCACCATCCGTCAATTTATCGGTGATATCGAATTCGGCCGGGGTCATCCCCCCTTTATTGAAACCCACATATTCGCCATTTATCCACAACCAGAAAGCGGTTTTGACGCCCTCGAAATGGAGAAAAACCTGTCTGTCCTCCCAGTCGCCGGAAACTTCAAACGTCCGGATGTATGATCCGGTTGGATTAAAATCCAGTGGAACATTCGGCGGGTCGTACGGACTGAATTCCAGCGTTTGGTTGCGGTAGAGATTGTAGCCATATCCCTGCATCTGCCAGGTTCCCGGAACCCGGATCTCATCCCAGTCACTGTAATCATAGGAGGATTTATAAAAATCTTCGGGCGCTTCCATAGGACTTCGGTCCCAGCGAAACTTCCATTTGCCGTTGAGGGATTGATAAAAAGGGGAGGCGTCCCAGTTACCTGACAGTGCATCTTGTACATTATCATAGATCACCATCGGAACATGAGCCGGTTCCTGGTTTTCCGCTACGCGTTCCGGGTTCATGATGTATCCGGCCATATCTTCATGGATC
>SLOL01000221.1 GCA_007132495.1 Balneolales bacterium | reverse complement strand
TATCAGGTGTCATATTTGCAACAAAGCTACCGGGAGCGACGCTAAAAAAGTTGCTAAACAAGCCAATAGCGCATATCTTTTTAGCGTTCCGAAGTAAGCAAATATTGTGTATGACCGGATATAAAGAAACATTCCGGGTGTTCGGTCCGGCGTAACCATCGATCAAAACCACTTTGAATCTGCCACATCATGAGTAAACATAAAAAGAGACAACGATACCGGAAGCGTAAAAAGGGACCGGCGACACCCATGCTTTTGACGGCATACAACTATAAACTCATGTTGTATGGAGTGCTCTGTGTGCTGATAGGTTTTGGAGGCATGTACATAGAAGGACAGCAATTTGGTGTATTTTCACTGTATATTGCTCCGCTGTTGGTGTTGGGTGGCTTCATCCTGGTGGCCATAGCGGTATTCCGCCCCGATCCGGCTCATGATGCCGCAGACGAAAAACCACAGGAATCCACCCGGAAATCCTCCAGTTCAGAATAATTTTGGCTGATAGACTGATCAACTATCTGTTCGGTTTTGTCATTATCGCTTTTTATGTACTGCTGGCCGATTCGACAGAACGAACCTGGATTGTGGCGGCACTTGTACTGGGAAGTATTGCTGTAACTCTGATCTATCTGAACAATATTTTGTCGATGGATGGAGCGGCCGCTGCACTGGTGGTGGGGGTCATATCCATGGGTTTCGGTAAAATCACCGGAACAATACTTATCCTTTTCTTCTTCATCAGCAGTTATGGCATATCCTGGTGGCTGGATGACCGTGCCCGGAACAATCGGAACAGGGACGACGGATTTCAAAGCGGCTTTATAACAGAAAGGCGAAATGGTAAACAGGTTTGGGCGAATTCATTCTGGTTTGTGCTGCTTCTGACGCTCTATTTCCTGCTGGAGGACCGGCAATGGATGATTGCTGCCACAGCGGCTCTTGCAGCGGCCACTTCGGACACCTGGGCGTCGATCGTGGGGACCAGTTCGGCAGGCGGAAAGACCCGGTTGATTACCACGCTTCGCAAGGTAACCGCCGGAACCGATGGGGCCGTCAGTTATTATGGTACCATTGCTGCCGCTGCCGGCGCTTTTGCCATGACCATGCTGTACCTGGTCGTCGAGTTCACCCCGGACCTGAGAGCCCTTTGGATCATTTTTCTATCGGGATTTTCAGGTTGTGTTGCGGATTCCTATCTTGGTGCAACTTTTCAAGTCCACAACGTGATGAATCGCTTGTTTACCGGAAATAAATACCGGCTGCTTTTCAGAATATCAGGAAAGCTGACACCGGATAATAACATGGTCAATTTTCTGGCCACCGGAATCGCGGCTCTCATTGCACTCCTACTTTACTAACTCGGTTCTATGCCCTGGTACAAAACCCTACACTGGCAGATACTGATCGGCTTGATAGCCGGGCTCGTATTCGGGATCATTGCCATCCTGACCGGTCTGCAGGACTTTACGGTTAATTTTATCGAGCCGGTTGGTACCATATTTATCCGGATGCTGCAGCTTGTGGCCATCCCGCTGGTCATCGCCTCTCTGATCGTCGGTATCACCAACCTGAACGACCTCACCAAGCTTTCGAGGATGGGGGGGAAGACCATCGGGATCTATATGGTTACGACGGTCTTTGCGATCACGATCGGCCTCACGGTGGTCAATATTTTCGAACCGGGGAAAGTACTGCCCGAAGAGACAAGGGACGGGCTGTTTGCCAGTTATCAGGAGAATATCGAGGGGCAGGAAGAGGCGGCAACCGAACTCCTGGAGCGCAGCCCATTGCAGTTTGTCGTCGATATTGTCCCATCCAACTTCTTCGCTGCGGCATCGGACAATGCGAATATGCTGCAGATTGTATTTGTGGCGCTAATCATCGGTATCGGATTGATGAAAATACCGGAGGAGAAGTCGCGAATACTGGTCGATTTTTTTGATGCCTTCAACGATGTGATCATCAAGATCGTAGAGATGATCATGAAAATAGCACCTTATGGAGTCTTTGCCCTTATCGCTTCGGTTATCGTGGATTTGGGCGGAGAAGACCTGACACGAACACTGGAGTTGCTGCAGGCGTTGCTGATGTACGGATTGGTGGTAATATGTGGACTCCTGCTGCAGGTGGCCATTGTTTATACCACCATCTTTAAAATGTTCAGTAATATGAGCATGAGGAACTTCCTGAGGGGAATCCGTCCGGCGCAGCTGCTGGGTTTCAGTACCAGTTCCAGCCTGGCCACACTTCCGCTGACAATGGAGCGGGTCGAGAAAAATCTTGGCGTGAGCGAAGAGGTGGCCAGTTTTGTGCTGCCGGTCGGAGCCACTATCAATATGGATGGTACCAGTCTGTACCAGGCCGTAGCGGCCGTATTTATTGCCCAGGCGGTCGGTATTGACCTCACCCTCTCACAGCAGTTGATCATCGTGATAACGGCAACGCTGGCATCTATCGGTACGGCCGGTGTACCCGGTGCGGGAATCATCATGCTGGTGATTGTACTGCAGGCCGTGGAAGTGCCGGTAGAGGGAATAGCGCTGATTCTGGGTGTTGATCGTATTCTGGATATGTGCCGGACCGCGGTCAATATCACCGGTGATGCCGCCGTTTCCGTAGCCGTGGCCAGTACCGAAGGTGGTCTTGGTGAGGGACATTTTGATGATTGAATGTCTACTAAAAGATGAAACGGATAATACTTTTACTGTTTTTGATCTTTACACATGACGCCATGGCTGCAGGCTTGTCCTCCGGTGGAGTTTTGAATGATACCGGAAATCCATCCCGTGACGGAAAACATACGTCTCAACCATTTGAACAACGTCTTGAAACCGGCATCACGGCTTTCTATCGATCAGACTGGAACGAGGCGCGAACGGTATTTTCTGAATTGAAGGAAAGGGACGTGAATGATCTCCGCCCCTATTTTTTTGAAGCGATGATCCCGTTCTGGAAATACTTTTTTGGCGGAGAACATCCGGATGATGCCCTGGATTTCCTTGAAAAATCAGAAGCAGCGATCAAAGTGGGAGAAGAGCACATTGAAACGAATCCGGATGATATCACTACCGTTCTTATGCTGGGAGGATTGTACGGATACCGGGCACTGGTGGCGGCAGGAGAGCAGCAATACCGAACCGCCTTGAGAAGCGGGGCTAACGGGTATTCCTACACCCGTACATTGATGAGGATGGATAGCGGGAATCCGGATGCACTGATCGGTCAGGGGGTGTTTAATTACATGATGGGTACGATTCCGGGAGCAGTACGCTGGACGGCAAACCTTTTTGGATTGCGGGGAGATAAGGAAACCGGGCTGGAATTGTTGGAGTGGGCAGGGCAAATGGATACGCATACCAGTACCGACGCCCGGATAATTTTAACTTATATATATCACCTCGAAGAGCGCTATGAAGATGCATTGCGGGTGGTCGACGTGCTGGTGGAAGAGTGGCCTGATAACACAATCTTCCGTTACTACCGCGCCTTGTCACTCGAAATGTGCGGAAAATACGAAGAAGCGGAAGCGGGATATCGAGCGGTTATAGCAAGGGCGCATCCGGAGTTAATGGAGATTCGCAAAGAGAGTAATGAACGGCTGGATGCGCTGGCAAAAAGATAGTTGATCCCGCGTGCGGCCCCATTCGTAAAAAATTATTTGATCAGAGTCATGGCCCTGGTTACCGATGATCCGTTATCCAGCTGTACCCGGTAGATATAGATTCCGCTGGCCAGGCTGCTGCCGTCAAAATGGAGCTGGTGTGTGCCGGCGGGCAGTGATTCATTGGACAGGGGTGATGCAACAACCCGCCCGAGCGTATCGTAAATACGAATGGTTACATGGCTGCTCCGGGGTAACTCAAAACCGATTTGTGTTGCAGGATTGAACGGATTCGGATAGTTTTGATGCACCTGGAAATGTTGAGGCAGATCGGTATCCAACCGATCCGTATCCACGGTTATGATATCATCTTCTCCGCCGGCCTGATGATATCTCGCGGCAAACTCCTGGATGTAGAGGTTGGCTATTCGTGAATCCTGTATGATGATGGTGTTTTCATCGTTGCGCTGGTTGGCCGATCCGGACCAGTTGTGGGAGCCCGTGATGACCGTTCCGTTCCAGGCCGCCTCTTCTCCGTCTATGACAGCATATTTGTGATGGAACAGACCATGTTCCGATGCAGACAAGGCGTGCATGTCGGCAAATTCGGCGATATCATCGTACTGGCTTCCCTGCTGCCCCGGCTGACCCATCACCCCGCGAATGGTAACTTCTTGTGCGTTTCTGTTGAACAGTGCGTTGGTAATGCCTACGCGGGTGATGAGCATGGTGCCCAGATTGATACTGTGTTCGGCCTTGTTCAGAGTATTGATAATGGCTGACTCGGTTCCGCCCTGGGGACTGAAGAACAGGCGTACATAACTGTCACCGATCCAGAACGTCGAAGGATTTACAACCAGCTTTTGGGAGCCGAACAGGGCCTCGGATGCGTCCGGTGTTGAGGAATCACTGCCCCACATCTGGTTGAACTCCCTGGTATAGGCACCAGCGATGGCCACATCCTGAAACTCGATCATATTCTGGTATTGGTTCGTCGTACCGTCATCGGTGGCGTTCCAGGAGCTGGTAATCAACCATATTTCATCCGGATCGCCGCCGCTGTAGTCGATCACGGCGAATTTATTATGGTGCAGACCCTCCCGGTTGCTGTTGGCGCTGCCGAAATCGCTTTCGATTACGGGTACCCGGCGGTCTTTCAGAGTATTGACAAAAGTGTCTGTAGAGGTGGTGTGATCTACGATAACCCGTACATCCACACCTCGATTGTAGGCCTGTACAATCGCGTCGGCAATGCGGCTTCCCACGGTTCCACTGATGCTGTAGAACGCGAGGTCCAGGGAGTGGACTGCATCATCGATACGTGCGATCAGATGATCGGCAAAATTATAGTTATCAATGGCTTCCTCAAATGTGGCCAGGGTGTGATCTACATATTGGCTGAAATAGACGTTGATTTCCTGGGTGGCGGACTCAGGAGAGGAGGTTGTCACCAGATAGTTGGAGGTCCGGGTGGTGTCGGTACCATACGCTGAACGAAGCTGTACATTATACACGGTAGCCGGTTCCAGATCCTCAAGCGTCAGTGTGTGGGTGGTCTTGTGGCCATCTTCTTCCAGGATGCCAAGTTCGTACTCTGTGGTAAGCCCGTATCGGATTTCCGAGGTGGCTTCGCGGTCGGTTTCCCAGTTGAAGGTGATCGATGACGCGGTTGCACCGGTCTCATAGGGCATGTCACTGACAAAAAACGGAGCATCCCCGACAGGAATGAAGTCGCTGCGGTCGCGCGGAAAGACCTGAACGAAGTCCCGAAACCGGCTGGCGGCCCCGATGATGTTGACCGGTTCGAAAGGAATGTTCATGCCGGGAATGTCGGTATACCGTGAAATACGGATCTCGCTGGTGTCTGTCCCGTCCTGGATGTCGTAGTTGCGGTCTCCGACGAATTGCCCCTGGTCCAGGATCTGAACTTCCTCCAACAGTACCAGCTGCCCTTCGTATTCGCCGGTTTCGAGCTCTTCAAGAGTAAGCTTTCTCGGTTCAATATCCCGGCGCCCATCCGGATATATTTCAAAAAACACCTCATTATATTCGCTGTTCGGGGCAATCTGGAGCAGATCGTTGAATTCGGATAGGGGACCGGTAACTACGATCGAGTCCCCTTCTGAAACTTCCAGAGTGAACCTGAGTTCACTGTCACGCATTACATCGCTGTAATAGGAGGCCATACCGGCCGTCTCATCCTGGAAATATATGGGGCCTGAAAACTGATCCGTGACAGTGACCCAGCCGCTGACGGTAACAAGCGTGCCCAACGGCAGATCGCGGGCATCGGCGATATCAATCGGTTCGTCGGGGTCCATGCCGTTACCCGACAGATTCGCTTCATAGCTTCCCGTTTCGGGATCGTTGGACGCCGCCGTAAAAAGGCCGGTGAAGGCACCGCCGGATCCGGGTTCAAAAATGAGGGTGAGGTTATCCGAGTTGCCGGGTTCAATGACATCCGGAAGAATTCCATCCAGAGAAAAGCCGTCACCGGTAACCGAGATCGAGGAAAGCGTGAGATCATCCCCGCCTGTATTGGTTAATGTCAGGGTCTTCTCGTCGGTTCTGCCCACCAGGACATGTCCGAAGCTGACGTCGCTGCCGTCCCGGATCACACTGCCGTCCACTTCAACACGCAGGCGGGGATCCTGGGTTTCCTCTGTAAATTCGGTCACTTCAAAATGGTCGATGCTGATTCGGCCGCCGGCGGTGTGATTGATGCGAAAACGGATATCACCGTCGAGGTTGACCTCTACCACGGCTTGTTCAAGGTCATCATCAGGGGAGATGATTTCATCGCCGGCATCCAGCCAGCTGCTCCCGCCGTCCCGCGAATATTGAAGCCGGATCCGTCCTCCCGTATCTCCTGAAAAACCGGCATTGGCATGATAGAAACGTACCTCTCCGGCTCCATAGGTGTCAAATTCCATGGCGAGCGAACCGGCACGAAGTCGCACCGACTGGCTGCCCAGGGTTTTGTCCCCGTTGTCGGAACCCAGCAGGGCATCATCCAAAAGCCAGGGCCCGCTGGAAAGTTCGACTGTTGCGGCGGCATAAGAGTTTTTGGAACCATCCTCAAAATCTTCAAAAAGCTGGGCATGAGTAACAAAAGGGGTTAGAAGGGCCATCAGAGAGGCCAGTAAAAATGATCGTAACGAAAGTTGCATGAGATAAATACGTGCTTGTGAGTAGATGGAAGTTTTTTTAAAGCGTGAAACCGGTTCCGGCATCCGGTTCACTTGGACATGGTAATGGGTATCTGTTATCTTATTTTATCAGAAGCATGGTACGGCTGAGGGTGCTGCCCGAGAGCAGGCTCAGGCGGTAGATATAGAGTCCGCTGGAGAGGCCGGAGGCGTCGAAAGCGGTTTCATGCCGGCCGGAGGGTTTGTGAGCTCCGTCGAGCAGTGTGGCGACGCGCCTGCCGGTTACATCATAGATGGTGAGGGTGACCTCATCGGGTTGCGGAAGCTCGAAGGCGATCCGGGTCGCGGGATTGAACGGATTGGGGTAGTTTTGCAGCAGGGAAATGGTTTCGGGCAGTTGGTAGTCTTCGTTTTCGGAGGAAGTGATGGTCAGGTCCGCCTGTCCGCCGGCCTCATCGTATCGTGCCACGAATTCCTGGAAATAGAGATTGGCCACGCGGCGGTCGCGTATGATGATGGTATTTTCGTCGCTGTTGAAATTTCCGTTGTAAGACCAGTTCATCGATCCGGTGATTACCTGGGCGTTATCGGATTCAGGGTCAAAGGCGTCAATGATCGCCGTTTTGTGGTGCAGCAGCATGTCGTTGGCATTGCCGAAATTAGCTCCGTGGTCGTGCACGTCGGCAATACCGGAAAGATCGTTGAACAGACCGGTGTTATAACTGATATCCCCGATGG
>SLOL01000187.1 GCA_007132495.1 Balneolales bacterium | reverse complement strand
TGATCGATGAAATTGCCGATGAATACAAAAAATTGCGTGACCGGCATTCCAAACGGACGCAGACCAAGAGTTTTGCGAGTCTGGAAGAGGCTCGTGAAAACCGGACCCCGATTTCCTGGAAAGAAGAGGATATCGTTAAACCGAAGAAAACCGGCATCATTCCGTTGGATCCACCCGCTATTTCGACACTGCGAAACTACATCGACTGGACTCCCTTCTTCATTACCTGGCAAATGGGCGGAAAGTACCCCTCCATTTTCGAGGATGAAAAATACGGTGAACAGGCGCGGCGGTTATTTGACGATGCCCAGGAGATGATCGACCGGATTATCGAGGAAAACTGGCTTCAGGCACGCGCGGTCTGCGGACTGTTCCCGGCCAACAGTGTCGGGGACGATATCGAAATCTATGAGGATGAATCACGTACGGAAGTGAAAGCGGTCTTGCGTATGCTGCGCCAGCAAACACGCAAACGCAAGGGACAACCCAACAAATGTCTGACCGACTATATCGCACCTAAGGACAGCGGTCTGTCTGATTATATCGGCGGTTTCGCCGTTACTACCGGACATGGAATTCAAGAGCCGCTCGCCCGGTTTGAGCAACAGCAGGATGACTATAATGCTATTCTGCTTAAGGCGCTGGCCGACCGTTTTGCGGAAGCAGCCGCGGAATGGCTGCATGAGAAAGTCCGGAAGGAGATTTGGGGATACGCCCCGGATGAAAAACTGAACAACGAGGAGCTTGTTCGCGAAAAGTACCGGGGTATTCGTCCGGCACCGGGTTATCCGGCCAATCCGGATCACACCGAAAAGGACACCCTCTTTGACCTTCTGGAAGCAGAGAAACAAACCGGTATTTCGTTAACGGAAAGTTTTGCCATGAGTCCGGCAGCCTCGGTATCGGGACTCTTTTTCGCCCATCCCGAATCGGAGTATTTTTCGCTGGGTGCGATATCGGAAGATCAGGTGATTGACTATGCAAGGCGAAAGAATATGCCGGTTGATGAGATGGAAAAGTGGCTGAGCCCTAACCTGGGCTATGATCCTTCTGAAAAAGATAAGGAGGATTCTGTTGCCTCTGAATGAAAAGGTAAAATCGATAGGCTTCACCGATTCTTGCCTGTTGTATCGGACGCCAACCCGGATGTCGCACTGTTTCATGCAGTGCCGTCCCGGGCTGTCCGGTAAATGAGGCGAGATAGATCAGTTGACGATAGGTCTCAAAAAAGGAAGAATCTGTCGGTGGCAGAAAAGCCCTGCTAATAAGCGCATCACTATTCAACCTCAGGGTCATTCCGTCTTGTGATATCTTTCCGGCATCCCCTACAGGAACGGTGTTTCTGCGAAACCATTCGGAAAAGTATATCAACGGCAGTAAGGAGCTCTCCGAGTCCATCAACCATGCGGGCGGTGAATCCAGAGACAAGTCATGTGGATGGACCAGGGCAAGTAGTTTTCTCCATTCCATCATATTTTCCCGGCGTTCCCATGCTCTTTGCGCCGTTTTGGATAGCTGCTCCTCTGCCAATATCTGCGATCTCATTTTCCCGGCCTCTTCTTCCTCACCGGCCATTACCAGGGCATCTGCAAGCCTGATGGCAATCATGGGGTGCTCCGGCAGACCGGCAGACCTTTCCAGAACCACTTGCGGTTGATTGCGGTCAAGCATCAGGCGCATCCAGTTCAGCCATATCGCTTCACTATCGGGATTCATTGTCTGCAGGACTTCCAGGTGGGTTACGGCAAGCGTAGTATCTCCTTCTGCAAGTGCCTGCCGGTAACGGTCCCACTGTGCTGCAAGCCGTGTAACTTTTCTCGGGCAATCCGCATCAAAGATCGACGGCCTTGAAAACACCTGTTCGGCCGTCTTGCGCTCCTCTGCAGTGACATCCACCCCGGCCAGATGGTCATGCCACCTGGTGATGGCATCCGTCATCAACTCCTGGTAACCCTTCTTCAATGAAGATCTGCGATAGGCGTTCTTGAAATGTTCTACCGGATATTCCCGCAAAAGCGTTGCCACATAGGAACCGGATACGGCGTATGCAACAGATCCTGATTCCCGGTAAAATCCGGTGAGCGAAAACAGTCGTTCAAGTTCACCTTGTGAATAGTAAGCCTCGTTGGCAACAACCACCTGGTCCGTCGTAATCCGGCTCCCGGAGGCTGGAGACAGGGCAACGGCCAGGCCTTCCACCAGCCCGATATTCCAGGATGCATTCAAGAGTGTATTGCCAAAAGAGCGTGCAATAACATGGACCAATTCATGCCTTAGAGTTCGTTCAAGGGCGCTTTTACGGATATGCATTTGAGGAGTTCGTTGCCAGACCGGAACAAAACTGACCATCCTGGCTCCCGTAAGATTCTGCATTTGCCACTCATGTCCGTATAGATAGCTCTCAATGCGTTTATCCTCCGGCCACTCCACCTGCAAAGTGTCAATGAGTTCCTGAAAATGAAACTCATGAAGCCGGCCGAGAAAATTGATCTCTCCGGGGCTGTAATGTTCCATTGAGTAGTACAGGGAAAAATGGTCGGTCTGGTGGATCCCGCCAAGTTCCGATTGAATATGGCTTGCCGGGGAGATGATTCCGCTACGCGTGGCGCAGACATAGTTCAGTGCCAGACTTGCAATGAGCATCAGAAAGATAGCGCGAGCTATATGACCCTGTTGATTGAAGCGGGGTATCAACCAAAAAACACCAATCCACGCCAGAGTGATGGTACGATAGAGTGCGAGACCTGCCGGAAATGTAACACTTTCGTCATAAATCGGTCCGGGCCAGTACCCGAAAACATGATTAAAAAAATAGAGTTGGGGAAACAGAAAAAACGTAAGCAACAGGCTGCCGGCAAGTATACAAAAAACAGCAGTTGTGGAAATTATACGGCCGCAGCGGGGAAAAAAAATACGTATCAGCCGTCCCAGTGAAAAACCGAATAGAATGCTGAAAAGCGGGATAAAAAACCAGAATGCCATACCGTCCCAACTGAAACAACCTGCAACAAGGTCCCGGATTAAAAGAGGCAGGGCTGCGATATATACCAGGCCCACAACCGGCAGGACATCCCGGTCACCCGCCCGGTTTCGGCCGGCGGTCCAAGTCCCTGCAAAAGCACCAATGACACCGGCAATAATTGCAGAATCAATGTGAAAAGAGCGCAGCAACGGAAAAAAAAGGAAGAGTGTTCCGACAGCCAGTGCCGCAACCGGGCTCCATAACCGGGAATGCTTCGTCGGGAATAAATTATGGAATAATATTGACAACCCTTTTCTTCGTTAGACGTATAATATTAGTGACCTATGTGTAATGCCTGAAAATGGCTCATGGCCTGGTGCCATTCATGCGACGAACACCAGGTATATCCTTGTAAACCCATATACCGTGTCCCTGCGTGGCAATTCCATTAAAATAAAGCATATGATCCATATCAAAAACCACTCCATAATAACTCTGATATTCTTCGGAATATTATCGGCTGATGTCTCTGTAGGCTCTGATACCCGGCACATTTCGGAAAATCACCATCCGGAAGCCGTAACAGGCGAAAGCATATTACCTGTATTCCGTGATTCCGACAGCGGAAACAGGGTTTCGGTCAACCTGTTGACAAAGCGTGCTAAAATTACGGAACCCGGTACTTATTGGGTGGGGTTTCAAATGAAAATCCGCGATGGCTGGCATGTTTACTGGCGCAATCCCGGTGATTCCGGACTCCCTACGGAGATTGAATGGGAAGATCACGATTATATCACAGCGGGCCCGATTCACTGGCCTCGTCCAGAACGATTTGATGAAGAGGGGGTGACCACATACGGATATTCCAATGAAGTAATTTTGCTTGTTCCACTGAACATCGCACGGGAAGAGTCCGATATGTCCGCATCCTCCACCCTGTCGGCGAATGTAAACTGGTTGGTTTGCAAAGAAATCTGCCTTCCGGAATCCACCACGGCAACGTTGGAAACCGGGGCGGATGGTACGTTTCAAAATTATTCCGCCGGCTCATTATCCCTGTTTGAGAAGGCCGAAGCTTTGCTGCCTGAAAAGACGACGGCCTGGCGGGCGGAAGCGGCTTATGAGTCCGATCAATTTGAAATCACAGTGACTCCGGAATCCGGAGAGACCGCACAACCGGATGTTGAAAACATCTATTTTTTTTCCGGAACCAGAAGTACTATTGACCATACCGCACCACAACGGGCTCGCTGGGTCGGTGATGATCTTGTCATGACACTGCAGGCGTCACGTTATCTGAATGCCATACCCGGCGAGATAAGCGGGGTGTTGATCTCGGAGGAAAGCTGGTTCAAAGATAAAGAGGTGACCGCTATGGATATAAGTTTTTCCGTATCTTCCCGTTATGACTCTGAATGAATTTGTCAAATGGTCATGACGGCAACCCGACACAAAGGAGCATCATTACAACCGTCATGAACATTTTCACTTCGTTATCTTCGGTTTATGTGTCCTCAAATAAAAAAATTAAACACGTGCAAACAAGATCGGGAGATTTCTCCATCGTACTTTCTTCGTCCTGCTGCAATCTTTTAAATATAAAATGATTCGGAGGCATTACCATGAAATACACCGCTAAACTCGTCCTGTTCCCGGTGCTCATATTGGCTTATTACGGTTCATCGGTCGAGCAGAACAATCCGCGTCCGGAAATAGGAAAAAAAGCACCCGACTTCACACTACAGGATGCCTCCGGAAATACACACACCTTATCCGATTACGAAGATACATTTGTGGTATTGGAGTGGCTGAACCATGATTGTCCGTTTGTCGCCAAACATTACAACTCGGGCAACATGCAGATGCTACAGGAGCAGTACGCCGACAAGGGAGTTGTATGGTTTTCAATCATATCATCTGCACCCGGAAAACAAGGATACCTTAAACCCGAAAATGCCCGAAAGATAACGCGAGAGAAGAGAGCAAAACCCCACGCAGTGCTGCTGGACCCCGGAGGCGAGGTTGGTCAGGCTTACCGGGCCCGGGTCACACCCCACATGTATGTCATCAATCCCGAAGGCATGATATCATATATGGGTGCCATTGACGACAAACCAACAGCCAATACCGATGACATCGAGGGAGCCCGTAACTTTGTAAGTGAAGCACTGGACAATCTTCTTGACGGTCGTGGTGTGGAAGTAACCACCTATCAACCATACGGCTGCACCGTCAAGTATTAATCTGCCGGACGTTGATCGTCTGCTATACACCCGGCAAAATACGAAGCCCCTATTTATACGTTTAAACATATTTTGTTGCAACACGAATATTAAGTAACTATCTTTGGATCTGCAAAACAGTAACTAACTCTGTTTATATCATGGGTTTGCAAAATGAAGAACGTAGTGAGCGTTTCCGCAACAATCGCCACAAAACAGTGGCAAATATTCTTTTTACGTACAACAATGTCGCATCGCGGCTTCAAAAATTGTTGAACGGGTACAAACTTACCCTTCAACAATACAACATCATGCGTATCCTTTACAGGTACCATCCGGAACCTGCCTGTAATCTGGTTATCCGGGAGCAGATGCTGGATGCCCGTTCAGACATTACGCGCATTGTGGACCGTCTCATAAAAGAGAAGCTGGTAAACCGGGAAGTTTGTCATCATGACAGAAGAAAAGTCAACATCCGTCTTACCCCAAGCGGCTTAAAGCTGCTCCGGGAGATGGAGCACATCAATGAAAAAATGGATCGAATTGCATCCGGTTTGACCGAAGAGGAGCTTTTGGAACTAAGCCGGCTCCTGGAAAAAGTACGCGAGACCCAGTAAAAATTTACGAAATTAACCGATAGCCGTATCAATCTGGAGTTAACATGACAGCTAAACTGACAGTTGAAGAGAAAAAAAAGCAGGAGGATTTCAATGCAGAGATCATTCCGCATCTTGATGCCACCTATAACTATGCATTAAGATTAACGACCGACCCCAACGATGCCGAGGATCTCTTACAGGATAGTATTGTCAAGGCATTCCGCTTCTTCAGCAGTTTTCAGAAAGGTACCAATGCCCGTGCCTGGTTATACCGTATTGTAAAGAATTCCTATATCAACAATTACCGGAAGGCTTCACGCCAGCCCCCGAAAGTCGATTACGATGAAGTAGCCACTTATTACGAAACCATCCGGAGCGAGCAAAGTGACACCACGGATCTTCAGGCACAATTTTATCGCAGTGAATATGACGATGATTTCAAAAAGGCGCTGGACGATCTCCCCGAGGATTTCAGAACACCACTGCTGCTGTGCGATGTAGAAGATTTTACTTATGAGGAAATCGCAAACATGCTGGATGTTCCAATCGGTACGGTACGTTCACGCCTGCATCGGGGGCGAAATCTGCTCAAGGATAAAATCAGCCAGATTGCCGAAAAGCGGGGATACCTCAACAATTAGAGAAAATGGAGCAGCCGGTATGATCGATATTTACCGGCATCAGAAGGACAGCCGGATCGGAAACGGATGGTGTTCCTTCCACCATTTCGCAGCCTTCAACACATTGGTCATCGTCTTTCCGTCGGTGATACCGCCCCTGAAAACTTCATCAATGGCAACCTGGAAGGGCAATCGTACAGGTTTAACAAATTCATCTTCATCTGCATTGTTGTCGAATGATTCCAGGCCCCAGGTAACATAGAGATGGATCACCTCATTGGTATATCCGATGCTGGGATGAAACAGACCCAGTGAAGCCCAGTGATATCCCCGTATACCCGCCTCTTCTTTCAGTTCTCTTTTTGCCGTCACAAGCGGATCTTCTCCAGCATCAATCTTGCCGGCAGGTACTTCCAGGAAGTTCTCTCCCACTGGATAACGGAACTGTTTGACCAGCTGCACTTCACCCGACTCAAATACCGGCAGGACAGCGGATGCTCCCGGGTGTTCAATCCACTCCCGGGCAGACTCTCTCCCGTCCGGCAGGGTGACATGATCTTTTTTCACCTCAAGCAAGGTTCCCGAAAACACCGTTTGCGATCGTATTTTTTTCTCAAACAGGGAAAAATCGGTTTCTTTCGTGTTCATCGTTTAAATTTATATTTTAGGTTGACGGCCGAAGCAAGGAAGATTCCGCGTATTCAATGTACAAAGAAATGCCCGGCAATATAAGACTTAAACAAAACGAAAGCTTTGCAGCTGATAAATATCCGCTTTTGTTACACACCTATGTAAACCCGGAGAATCGTGTCTGAAAGCAAGAATATTGATGGAAAAATCATACCGGTAAAAAACGAGGTTCTAACAATCCCCAATGCGATCTCCCTGTCACGTGCCCTTATCGCGGTTCCCATTTTGTTTCTTCATCATGCCTCCGGCAAGGAGGCGACATGGCTGATTGTGGCCTTTATCACTTATGCTTTTATTTCTGACTACCTGGATGGACTCGTTGCACGAAAAATGAACCAGGTTACCGAATTCGGGAAAATTGCCGATCCCCTGGCCGATAAAATCTGTGCTTTGATTCTTTTTCTATACGGTGTTTTCATCGGTGTCATACCTTTGTTCTTTGTGGTGATCCTTGTCGTACGTGACGGGCTGATTCTGATCGGTTCGCTGATGATAAAACGCAAGCAGGGGAAATATGCCATGTCTGTCATCTCCGGAAAAGTGACCGTCAATGTACTGGCCGTCTACTGGATAGTGGCCTTCTTTTTTCCGGAAAGGGAGCAAACGATCGCATTTTTAATGTGGTTAAGTCTTATTTTACTTTTCTATTCACTCGGTTCTTACATTCACCGCTATTTTCTTATTCAGAAAAAGGGAGCTGAGTTTAATTGAGGAACGGAACTAAACTGCAATGGAATTAATCTGAGGAAAATCCGACTATGGGTTTACTTGACAAGCTGGGCTTTGGAAAAAAGGAAGAAAAACTTCAGGAGGGCCTTGAAAAGACCCGGACCGGCTTTCTTGACAAAATGGGAAAGGCGCTGGTTGGAAAAGATAAAGTAGATGATGAAGTGCTGGATGATCTGGAAGAGATCCTGATTACTTCGGATGTAGGAGTAAAAACCACACTGGAGGTTATCCGTCGTATAGAAAACCGGGTGGCAAGAGACCGGTTCATCAGCAGCAGTGAGCTTCAAAAGATTCTCAAAGAGGAGATAACCGGGCTTTTAAAAGAGCATGAGCCCGACCGGCCGGCAGAGTTTGAAGCCGAATTGAAGCAAAAACCGCATGTGATACTGGTTGTGGGCGTTAATGGAGTGGGGAAAACCACAACCATCGGCAAGTTATCCAACATGTATAAACTGGCCGGAAAGCGAGTGATGCTCGGGGCGGGGGACACTTTCCGGGCCGGAGCCGTCGAGCAGCTCAAGATCTGGAGTGAGCGTGCGGATGTACCGCTTATCCAGCAGGGTCACGGTGCCGATCCGGCGGCAGTAGCCTATGATACGGTTGCCTCCGCCAAGTCCAGGGGAGCTGATGTCGTGCTTGTGGATACGGCCGGCCGGTTACACAACAGAAAGGCGTTGATGGCGGAACTGGGGAAAATCAAGCGTGTAATGGGTAAAGTGGTTGATGGCGCCCCGCATGAAGTGCTGCTTGTGCTTGACGCCTCTACCGGGCAAAACGCTCTTCAGCAGGCTCTGGCATTTACCGAGGTGGTGGATGTTACCGGGCTTGCTCTTACCAAGCTGGACGGAACCGCAAAAGGGGGAATTGTCATCGGCATCTCACACGAAATGTCCGTTCCTGTGAAATATATCGGTGTCGGGGAAAAAATTGAGGATCTACAGGTATTTGATCGGGCCCGATTTGTTCAGGCACTGTTTGAAAAAACGGTTGCCGGCTCCTCCTGATAAATCTCCTAACGGGAATGGGCAGGTGGAGAACCAAGCTCCCTGCGGTCCGATTCGGGACGCTCTTCCGAATTAGAAAGCCGCCAGACAAATTCTGTGATCAGTTCGGCTCTTTTCGCCAGCAATGACCATGAAATTCGGTCAGCAGTGTCGGACGGGGTGTGATAGTAGTCGTGTAAACCGGAAAAGAAAAAGACAAAAGGGATATTTCGCTCTCCGAATGCCCATTGGTCGCTTCTGCGGTAAAGACCGCTTGGGTGCCGGGTACTGTTGTACTTCTCATCAAGATTCAGTTCAACAGACTCCCTGTTCGACCGGTTCAGCACCTCTTCCAGAAGTGAGGACATCATTCCGGCACCAATAACATATATATAGTCGGTATCATCGGTTTCTGCATATTCATTATCCACATAACCAACCATATCGATATTGACGCTGGCCGCAATATCATCAAGAGGGTGAACCGGATTTTGCACGTAAAACCGGGAGCCGTAAAGTCCCCACTCTTCCGCAGCGGTATGCAGAAAAACAAGCGTGCGTGACGGATAAGAGCCATATTCGGCCGCTTTCCGGAAAGCTTCTGCTATTTGCATGAGAACGGCCGATCCGCTTGCATTATCATCCGCACCGTTATAAACAATATCGTTGCGGTGGTCCGGTTCACCAAGCCCCATATGGTCATAATGTGCGGAAATGACGATGATTTCCTCTTTAAGCTCTTCGTCACGGCCCGGAATAACCGTGATGATGTTTTCCTCGGTAAAAGTGCGCGCATTTATTACCGGATCATTTCGTAACCGGAATCCGGTAACCATAGGATCCGGGTTCTCCTCCGGCTTCTTCCATGCGGAGTGCAGGCTGTCCAGTTGTTCCCGATCGGAAAAGCCCAAAATTTTCATGGCTAATTCAGAATCTACAGCCACCGCATTTCCGACAGACCGGGCCGCGCCCCGAAACCGCATTCCCGGCTTTCCCAGAGCCATGGGCCGCTCCAGCTGCCGGCTCATGGAAACCACTGTTTGCCGCCATTGTTCCGGTTGATCATCGGTAATAAAGATCACTCCGATGGCGCCGTAATGGCCGCTGATCCTCCTGACCAGTTCGTTCCTGTCGGGTGGGGGCTGTCCACCTTCTCCTGCTTCCTGAGCTGTCTCATCGTAATCCCCTTCAAAAACCATAACCCAGGCATTCTGCATGTCATGGTCACCGTTACCTGAGACGGAAAAGCCATCCGCCGACGGATCAAATCCTGCAAATACAACCGGTGCATCCAGGAGCCCGGATCCGCCCAGAACCGGATAAAATGATGCCTCAGAGTCTTTTTCAAGTTCGGAAACCGATACCAATACCGTATCTTCCTCTTCCGTATAATAGACAGTATAGGTGACGGAATCCCAGAACCGGCCTTCCAGGGTAAAGGGCTGTCGAATTAATTCAAAATCCATCGATTTATCAAAACTGCTGTAAAAATCGTGGATATAATCGGCGCTCTTCTGCGATCCGGGCTGTCCGGTGCCTCGTCCTTCAAGAGTGTCATGCGCCAAAACTTCAAGATGGTGCCTGATAAAAGATTCAGAAACAAAATCGGCCGGCAGCGCTTCATCATTTTCACCGGAAGGTGCAAAACCGGAATCGGATAGGGTAGTGCATGCGATATTAACCAGAAAAAACACCATAAGCAGGGGCGGCCATACTCTGCGGATGACCCTGTTTGGAACTCCTCCCCTTGCGGATGCAACGGAACCGCTCACGGTCAGATAAAAAGTTTTCACCGGGTTACGGTTAGCGATATTCCTGAATATTCCCATGACCGTTATGATGTGTGTGTCTGTTCGGCAAGTTCATCAGGGCTATAGAGTTCCAGGAAGAACTCGGTATGATTTTTATTGACAAAAAGCTTTATCTGACTCTCTTTGATCAATTCCAGAACTGCAAGAAAAGTGATGATTACATATATCCGACTCGCAAGTCCTGCGCAAATCTGCTTAAATGATGCCTTTCCATGTTTTCTCAAATGGGAGATGACGTAGTCGCTTTGTGTTTCAATATCGGTCTCGATGCGTTGAATATTGTGATACTGTTCCTCCTTCACCGACTTCATGACATTTTTGAAAGCGGCCATAATATCAACAAGGGTCACCTCCCGCAGCGCCTCTCCTTTCTGTTCGGGCTCAACCTGATCCGGCTCGGTATAACCGCGGGAATAGGTGTATCTCGCTTTCTTGTCGAACGAATGCATCTCCTCGGCCACTTCTTTGTACCTCTTGTATTCAAGCAATGCCTGAACCAGTTCATAACGGGGATCGTCTTCGTTGAAATCTTCCTCCTCGGATTCCGGTTCGGGAATCATCATTCTTGCCTTTATCGCCATGAGGGTCCCCGCCATATAAATAAACTCGCTGGCAATGGTGAGATCGAGCTCATCCAGGAATCTGATATATTCAAGGAACTGTTCGGTAATATAGGAGATCGGAATATCGTATATATCGAGCTCGTCCCGTTTTATAAAAAACAGAAGGAGATCAAGAGGCCCTTCAAAGTTTTGCAATTGTACCCGATACATATTATTCCACTCAAACTATAACGAGGGTTCATCTTTCCATGCCGCTGTCATGCGATACTGCAATTTCATCTGTTTATAATTTTTTATTTAAGGACACATGTAATGCCATGACCGTATTTAATCATGCTCCTGTGAGTCCGGGCGCCGGCCCGGTCATGAGCATTTCATAAGATCAATGACAAGGTACAAAGTTCGAATTATGTTACCAGTAAAAAAAATGCCAACTTGTGGACTGGTTTCCAAATTTGTGTTAATTATCCCCAGTACGTGCTGTCTGTTTGATTATTTCAACACTTTGGTTTTATTTATCTGTCAGAAGAATAATACTTGCCACTTTCATAAATGAGTATGTTTGCAATGGAGCGCTTTGTACGGGACGGGGGTTAATTCATGGACTACGCAAAACTCGTTACAGCGATACAACAAGGTACAACACAAGAGCTGGACGCTCTCTACACAGAGGCCTTTGAGGTCCTGTGTGGTTATCTGCAGGTCAATATGAGGGCATCGTTGCCGGATGCCCAGGATTGTGCCCAGCACGCACTGGTGAAAACCCTTGAACGAATTCAGTGCAACGCCATCCGGGAGCCGGAAAGTATCTATTCCTACCTGCTTCAAAGTGCAAAAAACCGATACTTGCGGGTACGTTATGAACATAACCGAAGTAATTATCAGGACGATATGGAACCTTATGCCCCGATAGAAGAGCAGGTAGACAACCTGTCCACCCGCGAGGAGCAGAAGGCGCTGGAAGAGTGTCTGACGCAATTGTCCGGGGACGCCAGGGCATTTATCAACTACTGGCTTGAACACCCTGATGCCCAGGCAAAAGATGTTGCCGGATGTTTTGGCATTTCTGTAAACAATGTATGGATCAAGAAGCATCGAATCATAAAAAAGCTGGCAGATTGCATCCAAAAAAAAATGGAAAGATGACTGTAAGGAATGCTTCCCATGCAGATCTTTTAGATATAATATGTAAAAGGAATATATTGATATGAATGAGCGTATATCATCAAGGATCATGAAATCGATTGACGATTATGTCAAAGGAAGGCTGTCTCCTTCGGAAGTTGATCGATTATGGGTTGATCTGCTGCAGTATCCGGAATACTATCCCTTATTACGGACAGAAGCTGCTCTCAAGAAAAGAGTTGACCGTAAAGAAGATATGCGGTCTGTACGCGGAGGTACCCGGCCGTGGTCTTATAAAAGGAATACCTGGATTTATGCACTATCCGCCATCATTCTGTTAGCGATGTTAACCCATCTCTACCAGAGTCAGGTTGCTCCGGATCTCCCGACCGCAATAGATGAAATTGAAGTTATTCACCTGATATCTCCTGAGGTTACCCGTTCCGGTTCAGAAGCGGCTAATGAAATTGACGAAGGGCTTAACCATGCCTTTCTACTGTCGGTTTCGGGTAAAACAGAAGCAGCTATACAACAATACCAATCCTTGTCGGGAGAAACAGACTACCGCGACGTTGTAAATTATAATCTGGCCATTTTATATTTCAATCTGGAAAGGTACTCCCTTTCCGTATCGTATTTTGAACAGACCAATTGCCATAATTTTGAAGAGTCACAACAGATTGAATCCTGTCTCTGGTTCAAGACCAACAGCTACCTTGCAATTGAGGATATAAATATGGCGGAAGCCATGGCTATTCAAACAAGAGACATGGACGGTTACTTCCGTGCAGAAGCCTCATCTGTTCTGGGCAAAATTCAAAACTGACATTCCGGAAGATGTCTGCAACCCGTTGGCTCGAATATAAGCCGGTTCAGAATCATCTGTTTTGTTGTGTATTTTGTTTTTAAGAGATTTTTAGCAATTGTCCCTGATCGCTGTGTATTTTGTTTCAGACTGTAACCCGAACCAAAATGTAACCGTGTCGTGGCAAATCCGCTCCTGAGTGCAACTGAACAAGATCCCGGCTTTGAACAGCACATTCGTCCTTCACGACTACAAGAGTTTATTGGTCAAAAAAAGATCATTTCCAATCTGGAGGTCTTTATCAAGGCTGCTCGCGGACGCGGGGACGCACTGGATCATGCCATCCTATCCGGTCCGCCTGGCCTCGGAAAGACCACCCTGGCACACATTATAGCCCAGGAAATGGGGGTGCAGATCAAACCCACAACAGGACCGGTACTTGAAAAACCCGGTGACCTTGCCGGCATGCTGACCAACCTGGAGAAGGGCGATGTCCTTTTCATTGATGAAATTCACCGGCTCAACCCCATCGTCGAAGAGTATTTGTATTCGGCAATGGAGGATTTCAAGCTGGATATCATTATCGACTCCGGTCCAAGTGCGCGCAGCGTACAAATAGACCTGATGCCTTTCACTCTCATTGGTGCCACCACCCGCAAGGGACTGCTCACCTCCCCTCTCAGGGCCCGCTTTGGAATAGACATGCGCCTCGACTATTATGATGTGGAGCTTCTCCAGTTGATAGCTGTCCGCTCTGCCCGCATCCTGGGCCTGAATATCACCGATGATGGCGCTTATGAACTTGCCCGCCGAAGCAGAGGAACCCCACGCATTGTAAATCGACTATTGCGCCGAACCCGTGATTTTGCTGAAGTGGAAAACAAAAAGCAGATTGATCGGAAGATCGCTGATAAGGCGCTCAATGCTCTGGATGTGGATCCGCGCGGTCTGGATGATATGGATATCCGGATCCTGAACAGCATTATCGAAAACTATCGCGGAGGTCCGGTCGGACTCGGCACCCTTGCCGTTGCGGTGGGTGAAGACAAGGGCACTATTGAAGAGGTTTACGAGCCCTTTCTCATTCAGGAGGGCTTTCTGCAACGAACTCCAAAAGGCCGGATTACCACGCAGAAAGCCTATGAATATCTGGGTATATCTCTGCCCGGCACCGGTGGCCTGTTCCCCGGTGACTAAAATTCATTCATGATCTCTTTGGTACCATCCTTTTTTGTATATTCTGCAACGATCCGTTATTAACCGTTAACATTATATTTTTATATCTGTGATGAAATGAAAAACCTGTTTACTTCCGAATCCGTCTCCGAAGGACACCCTGACAAAATATCCGATCAGATATCCGACGCCATTCTGGATGCCATGCTGGAACAGGATCCCGAATCAAGGGTCGCTGTTGAAACCCTGGTAACTACCGGACTCGCTGTAATATCCGGTGAGGTAACAACTAATGCTTATGTAGATGTTCAGGAAATTGTCCGTGGGGTTATCCGTGATATAGGCTATACCAAGCCGGGCTACCGCTTCGATTCCGAATCCTGTGGTGTAATGGTTTCCATCCATCAACAAAGTCCCGATATCGCAATGGGTGTCGACCGGCTGGGGGCTGGTGACCAGGGGATGATGTTTGGATACGCTACAAGGGAAACCGACACTTATATGCCGATGTCGTTGCAATATGCGCATAATCTGGTGCGCGAATTGGCGGACATCCGCAAAAACAGTAGTGACATGCCCTATCTCCGCCCGGACAGCAAAAGTCAGGTTACGGTGGAATATGATGATGACAACAAGCCGATGCGCATCCATACCATTGTCGTATCTACACAACACGACGACGATGTCACCCAGGAACAGATTCGAGAGGATGTCCGAAAATATCTTTTACCACGCTGTATTCCGGAGAAATTGATCGATTCGGAAACCATTCTGCATGTGAATCCAACCGGTAATTTCGTAATCGGCGGTCCGCATGGCGATACCGGTCTGACCGGCCGCAAGATAATTGTGGATACATACGGCGGACGCGGAGCGCACGGTGGTGGTGCATTCTCAGGCAAGGATGCCTCCAAAGTTGACCGGAGTGCCGCATATGCCGCCCGTCATATCGCAAAAAATATTGTAGCGGCCGATCTGGCAGATGAATGTTTAATCCAGCTTGCCTATGCCATCGGTATTGCAGAACCGGTCTCCATCTCTGTTTATACCTTTGGAACCGGAAAAATCAGTAATGTAAAATTGGTACAATTGGTAAAAGATAATTTCGATTGTACTCCGGAAGGCATCATCAACCGATTTGATCTGAAAAAACCGATTTTCACAAAAACGGCAGCCTACGGCCACTTCGGACGCAATGAGTTCCCGTGGGAACAGCTTGACCATGTCGACAAACTCAAAGAACAAGCCGGCATCTAATGTTCAATCTATGGTCGCATGCCGGCTGATGGTCCGGCCGAAATAGATACTGTTCGCAAACAGCCGGTTCGTACCGTACCAGAACCCACGGAAATTGGGATTATCGGTATTCATGATCACACGTCCGCTGCCCATGCGTCCTACAAGTACAACCGGACGCTTCGGCAGCATCTTCTGATTTGTCTGTGAGACATAACCGCTTAACAGCGGATTCTCGGAGTAGCGCACCGGTGTGGCAAACCGGTTCTCCGGCATTTCGGGAAAGAGTGTGCTGTTTCGGAAAACAGGCAACGTGTTGCGCTTGAATCCATATCCCAGTGGATGCGAGCGATCTATCCCGGCCTGCAAAATCACGCCTCCGATAACTTCAGAGCCCCGTAATGCAGAAATATCCTTATACTGCAGATCTGCGGCGGCGGCCGACAACTGGGGGTTCTCAAGGCTGTCTGTGGCAACTTCCAGCCAACCCTCACGGGATATCCAGCGTATCGCGTTTTTCTGGGCGATCAGCAGATTGCCATCCTCAATCCACCTCTTCAGGTCACTTTTAAATGTTTCGGGCATTCCAGAATAATTACCGTGCACCATCACGACCGTGTTGTACCCGCTTAAATCGACACTGTTCAGATAACGCATATCAGCCATTGACACCGGCATCCGGTAACGCTGATCAAGCAGATGCCAGATCTCTCCCGCTTCATACCTGTTTACTCCCCGACCCGTTATCACCAAAACTGCGGGTTTTTCAAGGGACTCAAACGAGGGACTGCCAAGATCAATGCCACGGGGTGTCAGGCCGGTGCGCACTCCGTAGACATCAACACCGTCCTCTTTAGTGACCTTTTTCATAAGGGACCGGATCTTTCGATAGTCTAACTCTTCATCCTGGATCGCCGGACTTACAAGAATGGTGCCATAGTCGAATTCCCGGATTCCATCCACTGTTTCGGTGTCAAAGGTGCGCGTACCCGCTTTTAATCTGAGACCGGCATCCATAAGCCGGTAAGCCGCTCTCGGTGCGTAATATTCGTTCCATTCAAAGAGATAGGCATAATGCTTGTCGTTATGATCGCCGCCGCTTGCCCGGTCATGCTCCGGTGCATCAAAGAGTCGTCCTTCCGGAAAATCGGGCTCGGAAAGCCGTTCACCAAGCAGTCCGGTTGCGAAATTATCCTGATCCAGTTCAGCCGACGGAATATCAAAGGCAAGCGGCAGGGTCCAGGTAGAGACATCATAAAAAATACTGTCTGCAAATTCTGTCCGGGTTTCGAAAAAAGTTCTGGCCAGCCGGTATTGGGGTTGACCCGCGGGTACAATCCAGGCGCTGCCGGGCTCAAATCGTTGCCCATTCATCTCAACCGCCCCGGCGAGTTCATATATTTCGATTTTGTGGTGATCAAGAAGATCAAGCAGGTGATAATTCCGGGCACGGTCATGGGGATCGCCGAACACCCAGGCCCGGACAGGATACTCTGCGGCCTGCTCCAGTGCTGACCGGTGAAACTCCCTCAGATGATCCAGCAGTTCAACACGCAGATTTTTTGCTCCATAAAGCGTTGAAAGGGAAGTCAAAAACTGGTTCCGAACGGTTTCCGGAAAAGAGAGCTCCCCGTGTTGACTCTCCTGCAGGTGACCCCGTGAACTGGCTTGTTCAAACAGAATGCCAATGGTCCCCTGCAAATCCGGATAGGTCGATCCTTTCCCGGGATAGAAATCGTCGAAAACCTCTTCGGTCCAGTACAGTTGCGACACTTTGTTCAGGTAGTCTGCATGGAATTCAGCCAGCTTGCCCGTCAGTTCAAACGTACGTGCCGGTGTAAGTGGATTGTCGCGGGACGGAACTCCCGGCTGAAAGAAATAGGTGGACTGAGTCCCCATTTCGTGATGGTCGGTCAGGACATTGGGCTTCCAGGATTGGTAGGCACGGATCCTGCCACGGCTTTCCGGGTGCTGTACCGGCATCCAGTCACGATTCAGGTCAAACCAGTAGTGATTGGTCCGGGAGTTCGGCCACGGCTCCCGGTGTTCGCGATGATCGGGATTCCCCGAAGGGGTCAAAGAGCGGTTATTGTTAACCCAGGATGCAAAACGGTCGATACCGTCGGGATTATAGGCCGGATCCAGCAGAATGACGGACTCCTGAAGCAGTTCTTCAATCTTGTCTCCTTCACCGGCCGCAAGATAATAGGCGGTAATCAGGGCAGCGTTGGTACCACTGGGCTCGTTTCCATGGACCGAGTAACCCAGCCATGTAACCACCGGCATCTCTTCGATATTTTGTTCTTCCGAAACAGAGGGATCGGCAAGATTCAGATGGTTCCGGCGAAGAGAATCGATATTTGCCAGATTCACGGGATCGGAAATGGTCATCAAAAACAACGGTCGCTCCTGCCAGGTTCGGCCATACTCGCTGATGGATACCCGATCCGATTCTTCAGCCAGACGCTGCATGTACGCCACAATCTGATCGTGACGTACATGCCACTCGCCTGGGGTGAAACCAAGCATTTCCGAAGGTGCGGTGATGTCACTCCGGAAAGAGACCGGTTCAGGAAGATAAAAAGACCACTTGTCATCAGTATCAAACACCTGGCCTTTTAAATCCTCCCCGACAAAAGCATGAGCCGGGTTCTGGATTAAAGATCCGATGAGCAAGCCAATGAAAAAAACAGAGATAAGAACAAAGTATCGAAAGTGCATGGTAATTTGTTTGTTGATTTGACAATTCGCCCGTCCTGCTTCTACCGCATAGCAAACCTGAAAATGAAACGGCATGGCCGCCAGGACAGGTTTTATATAACAGAAGGTCGGGTTTCGTTACAGGAGTGATATCCGGGGCAATATAGCTCTCGTGATCTGAAAAATCCTCTGTTACTGTTTATTAAGAAAAATTTGTAACAACCGTTATAACATTACAACGTCTGTAAAACACAAAAATCTGAAATATGCTTCAACACATTCAAGGATACCCCGTTTATGGCCTGCACGACGACCAGACCATTCAGCAGTTTCTGGATGTCATGAGTCGAGCCGAGTACGGTGCTTTGATGGCTGACGGCCACCTCGGTTATGTCATGCCTATCGGAGGTGTTGCGGCATACAAAAACAAGGTATCACCGGTAGGTGTCGGATTTGATATCGGATGCGGAAATCTTGCCGTCCGGCTGGATATGACCACCCGCGAATTGAATTCCGAACAGCTGCTGGACCGGATTGAGAAAAATCTCTCTTTTGGCATAGGACAGACCAATCCCGATGCGCCCAAAGATCATCCGTTATTTGACAGCGACGACTGGAAAGCATACGGCCCGGAGTCACGTATTGCCGATCTTAAGAAACTGGCGAGAGAGCAGTTGGGCACCATCGGATCGGGAAACCACTATGTGGACATTTTTTCGGATGAAGAGGAGCGAATATGGATCGGCGTACATTTCGGAAGCCGTGGGCTTGGACACAAAACGGCTACCGGATTCATTAATCTCTCACAGGATCGCCCATGGGATGTCAGAGCCGTCGAAAAGGAGGTACTTCTGGATCTTGACAGTGACCTGGGCGAACGCTATTACCGTGTCATGCGGCTCTCCGGCACCTATGCCAAAGCCGGTCGAGAATGGGTTTGTAACCATGTGGCCGAACTGGCCGGTGCACACATTCAAGAGCGCGTCCATAATCACCATAATTATGCATGGAAAGAGGATCATGATCTTCCAAAACATCAGAATGGGAAAAGCGGTACTTTGATGGTGGTTCGCAAGGGTGCCACTCCGGCATTTCCCGGTCAAAAAAGTTTTGTCGGAGGAAGTATGGGAGATCCTTCCGTAATCCTGGAAGGCGTCGACAGCGAGGAGAGCAGGGCCGCCCTCTATTCCACCATCCATGGCGCAGGACGCGTGATGTCCCGCCGGAAAGCGGCGGGAAAATTCCGCGGTCGCGGGAAAAAACGAAAACAGATCAAACCCGGAGCTGTAACCCCGGAGATGATGAAAGAATGGCTGAAAAAGAAAGGCGTGAAACTGCGGGGTGGAGGTCTGGATGAATCTCCCCACGTCTATCGCAGATTGACCGATGTTCTCAACTATCATCAGAATACCATAAATATCCTGCATTGGTTGAAGCCCATTGGCGTGGTAATGGCAGGACCGGATGTTTATGATCCGTTCCGGGACTAATACCCGGCAGGTCCGCCGGCAGATCTGAATTATGCTGCTCTTGATAAATGGGAGGTTTCACTGTTAAGGCTTTATTAATAAATTACCTTCTCTCTACCCTATAGAAATCTCCCTGTTCATGGCGATTCGCAAATTTGCATGTTATACCCTTATCACCCTGACGGGGCTGTTTTGTCTGTTCTCCTCAGATCCTGCCGGTGCACAGGTATATGAAAATATTTACCGGCCTCTCCAACCGGAATGGAAACAGCTGGAATCTCCCCATTTCCGTATTCTGTTCCGCGAAGGAGAAGAGCGAGCCGCCTGGCGCAGTGCACATCTTCTGGAAAATCAATACGAACAGGTTCAAACGCTTGTTGGAGGGACTTTGTCCAATATGCCGGTGGTTCTGAACTCGGAGAATGACCTTTCTAATGGCTATGTCTCAACCCGGCATTTCCGGATCGAAGTGGAAGTTCCGAGAATGAAGGGAAAATCGATGAATCCGTCCGACGGAAATTGGCTCAATACGGTCATGCCGCATGAATTGGTTCATGCACTTCATCTTAATGAAATTCCGACCGTTGGAGTTTCTTCCCTGGTCCGCCTGTTTTCTCCGGATGCGGCCCGCAGCCTCCATTTTGCAGCACCGGTCGGTATGCTTGAAGGTATAGCCGTATTTCACGAATCCCACCATAACTACAGAATTGGTGGCCGTGGCAACCATCCCTATTTCACACAGAGGCATAAATCGGCTTTTGACAGCAGTGACCGATGGTCTTTGGGCCGGATGCTTACAGACCCCCTGCATACCTATCCATTTGATCGCCATTATGTCGGAGGTCATGAATTTATCCATTGGCTGCAGTATGAGTATGGAATGGAGACCACCAAAAACACCATCCGTTTTGTCTCAAGATGGCCTATGCTGGGTTACGGAAGTGCCCTGTGGTATCACACCGGTAAACGGCCATCGACGCTTTATAACCAATTCGAATCTAACCAGGAACAAGCCGCAGAACAGCGTATCAGTGATACATCGAAGGTGATGTACGATAACCCCGAATCTCTACATGCCGAACGGAACAGAAGACCACTGTGGATAACCGATGAAACCCTGGTTTTTTATGCCGTTTCGTATAACATGCGACCCGGTTTCTACAGCTACAATATCCGGAATGAAGAAGTGGCCATGGTACTGGAAACACGTCCGGTAGAAGATTATGCCTTTGCTTTGCATCCCGATCGGGATAGATTGCTCTATGCACGGTATCATCGCCACCCGTATTATAACAATCACCATCGAATGCGGGTGCATGAGGTTATTCTGGAACAAAATGAGGATACCGGCAAAATTCGCTCCGACCGCAAGCAGATAAGCAACGTGGGTCGCCTCCACGCTCCCTTTTACGGATCTGATAACCGGTTGGGAGCACTGCAGACCCATCATGAACATAATCTGCTTGTGGAATTTTCCGACAGTGGCGCTGACACACTTTTAATACCCGATCACGGACATCTGGTACGGGCAGAATACCGGCCGGATGATAGTGGTTCGCTTTTTCTGCTGGGAAACCGGGATGGATTGCAGGGACTGTGGTTGTTGGATAAGGGAGATCTCTCAGAATTTAATGGAAAAAGTCCCGATATCGCTTTCGAATCCGCCTCCATTTACGATCCCGTATGGCATCCTGACGGAGACCGTATTTTGTTCACATCCGATTATGGCGGAACAATGAATCTCTTTGAATACCATACCGGTGACCAGAAATTGCTGCAGTTGACCAACCACATGTACGGGGTTATGGAAGGAGCGTACAGTCCGGACGGACAACATCTGGCAGCTGTACAATTCCATGAAAACCGGTATGAGTTGATATTGCTGAACCGGGGGGATCTTGATCCCGACCATATTCCCCGCCGGTACTGGAGTAATCCATCTTTTTCCGGACCCTCACCTGCTGCTTCAGATCAGTCAAAAAGGGTAACTGAAGAGTGGACGGTCTCTGCATACACGACCGGAATGAGCTGGTTGCTTCCCAGAGCGGTATTCCCCACCTGGGAAAATGAAACCCGGGATATCGGCAATCGGTTCGGCCTTATTTTATCAAGTGGAGATGTCCTGCGCAGAAACAGTTATCTGGCCAAACTCAGTACCTCAAACAACCGTATTTGGTATGATCTGGAATATCAATTCAGTGGTTTTTACCCGGGTTTTCGTACTAATATTTACGATCAGCCCATACAAACCACAAATGGACTATGGAGACAGCAGGGAGTTGGACTGGAAATCCCGTTATCATACCGTTTTGATCGGGATACACGGATTACATCGTTAACGGTGGTTCCCGGCCTGGACATCACACGACAACAACTGATCACAAAAGATGGAGAACGGATTGGTCAAATACTGAACCGTCTGAGCGGTTCTCTGTTCTTGTCCTGGCAACACCGTCTGCAGCAGAATATCAGAGATGTTCAGCCAAATACCGGCTGGTTGGTTTTCAGCGAAACAGAATGGAATTTCAATACCGATTTTACCGGACAGAATCTGCGAGCCGTCAGAGGGGGTTTATATCGCTTTTTATCCCTTTATCTTCCAGGGAACCGGTCTTTGAGGCTGGGCCTGGAGGGAATGAGCCAGAATGAACCGTTTTATGATATTACCGGCTTTTATTCCCGGGCGTTTGATGAAAATATTTTTCTCGGTGTGAATAACGCTGTACGATTCAATACGAGATACACCATCCCTCTGTGGCATGCCGATCGGGGATGGACCCTGCTTCCTTTCTTTGCCGACCGGTTTTATGCCGTTTTATTCAGTGATACGATAACTCCTCTGCAAGGGCAGAATACCGCTGATGAATTCTACCATGACTCACGCACCATTTTCGGTGCCGGTCTGCGATTTCAGGTAAGAGTATTTAATATACCGGTTGATTTTGGTATAGCAGCGGCTTATGAACCGATGCGCGATAATAAATCACTTTTTACAGGCGCTTTTTAGGTGTAGTTGATCTTATCCATCTACACTATCTTCCCGATCTCAAAAATATCAAATACTCCGGAAGAAAAGTTTGAGATGATATCATCTTTGTCATCCGCTGATACAACAACGGTAAGCCCAATGCCAAGATTAAAGGTTTTGCGCATATCCTCGACCGGTACATTCCCCACCTTATGAATCAATTTAAATATAGCCGGCCATTCCCAGTTGTTCCAGTTAATTTGTAATTCCATACCATCCGGAAGTATACGGCGACTGTTTCCCTCTATACCGCCTCCGGTAATATGGGCAAAGCCCCTGACTCCTTCCCGGGTTTTTAATGACCGGATGATCTTCAGATAGGACGGATGAATTTGAAGCAGAGATTCACCAATGGACATCTCCAGTTCCGGCGGAACATCATCAACCGTATATTTTTCAAAAAGGACACTTCTTGCAAGTGAATAACCGTTTGTATGGAGTCCGTTACCGGTCACGCCCAGTACGATATCTCCTTTTTTAGTATGAGATCCATCAAGTATACGGTCACGATCAACAACTCCTACCACGGTTCCGGCCAGGTCAAAATCCTCTCCCGAATAAATATCCGGCATTTCTGCAGTTTCACCACCGATCAATGCACAACCGTTTTGCCTGCAGGCGAGCGAAAAACCTTTAACTACATCAAATGCCGTTTTCTTATTTAATTTTCCCGTTGAAAAATAGTCGAGAAAAAAGAGCGGTTCCGCACCGCAAACAGCAATATCATTGACGCAATGGTTAACCAGATCCTGTCCAACAGTGTCATAGATTCCGGTTTTGAATGCAACAATCAGTTTGGTTCCTACACCATCCACACTGCTAACCAGAACCGGTTTTTCATAAGAAGAGAAATCCGGTTGAAAGAGTCCGCCAAATCCACCGATATCACTGATTACTTCGGGTCTGTGTGTTTCACTGATCAGTTTTCCGATTGACCCGACAAAAGCATTACCGGCTTCAATATCAACACCAGAGGATTTATAGGTTGTTTTTTTTGTCATAGGAAATCAGCTGGATCAATTAATGTAAAAAAGGTGAATGAAAGTATTTTAAGGTGAGGGAAAGTTTGAAACAATCTGATATAAAACCAAGCAAGGCTTTCTTTTTTTTTCCACACAGGGTTTCTGTGGATAATAGATTTTTTAAAAGTTTTGGTATTAAATATAGGGGGTGTGGATATGTGAATAAAAAAGTTTTAAGTGTTATCCACTCTGCTTTTTTTATAATGTGTATAATTGT
>SLOL01000090.1 GCA_007132495.1 Balneolales bacterium | reverse complement strand
TTTTTCAGACCATCAAGCGGCGTATTCGGCATATTGTTTGCCATCCACCAGCATGGATTCAATCCGGTGTACGAAGTCGCCGGCATCGGCTTCAGGGACAGGGGAACCTACATGATTAACGACAAGAAGAAGAAATTGATGGACAGCGAGCTGAGAGATATTGATACACACATCATCCCGGACAAAATCGTAATTAAAAACTTGCTGCAAAATGACAGGATAAAATTGAAGGTGCACCATGAGCCGAATGCATCGAAGCAATACACCATAAAAGAGGTGATGGGTTGATGAAGGAAGTTTATGTTACCATGTGTGCCGATATTCTGCATAAAGGGCACCTGAATATCATCAAGGAAGCGGCGAAGCGGGGCAGGGTAACCATTGGATTGTTGACCGATGAGGCCGTCGCCAGTTACAAACGGCTTCCGTATCTGGACTATGAACATCGCAAAGCCGTGATTGAGAATCTGAGAGATGTGGATCGCGTTGTGAAACAGGATCAACTCGACTATCGCCCCAACCTGAGACAATACAGACCCGATATAGTGGTCCATGGAGATGACTGGCGTGAAGGGCCGCTTGAGAAGACCCGACGGCAGGTCATTGAAGTTCTGAAAGAGTGGGGTGGTGAACTAGTGGAGGTTCCCTATACCAAAGGTGTTTCCTCGACCGAGCTGATCAAGTCGCTGAAAAAAGGAGGGATAACACCCGAATTACGCCGGAAGCGACTGGACAGATTGATCAGATCCAAAAAAATGGTGCGGTTAATAGGGGTTTACAATGGATTGTCCGGCCTGATTGCTGAACATATCCAGGTTTCCGACCGTGAAATGAACATCGAGTTTGACGGCATGTATGTTAACATCCACATCGATGCCATGGTCAGGGGAATGCCCGGTACCGGTACGGCTGAGTTTTCGGCCAAACTCTCCTGTATGGATGATTTGATGGAAGTCACAACCAAGCCGATTGTCTATCATGGTCTTCACGGCTCAGACAATGAGCAGCTGAGTGCGGCTGTCCGTACTCTGGAGCGGCTTGGGGTTTCGGCCCTTATCATAGGGGACGGTGCCGGGAATGACGCCGGCTGTAACGCCTCCGGAAACGGTTATGAATCACAAGAACAGCTTGCCGCTGAAACCATTTGTTCCCGAATAGAATCCGGAAAATCGGCCCGGATAACCCGGGAATTCATGATTATTGTTCAAATCGAGAGCCTTGCGTTGAAGAAGGGGACAGGTGATGCCGTTGAACGGGCAAGACAGTATATGGAGTCGGGGGCCGACGGTATCATGATCCGGGCCGGAAGTGAGAATACGAATGAATTGATTGATTTCTGCCGATTGTTCAACAAGCTTGCGTATACCGTCCCGCTGGTTGTCCTCTCCACATCCTCCAGGGTGTTGAATGAAGACTCCGGCACGGTGGATCATAATTCCCGGGCGGTGGATGAAGAAAAACTGGAACGGGCAGGTGTCAATATGATTGTTTATGCCAATCACCTGCTCGACAGTGCCTGCCCGGCAATGATGGATTACGCCCGGGAAATTTTGTCGGTCAAAAGTTCTGGAAATTTGGAAACAAACCTGACTTCCATGGAAGATATCTGGAAACTTAATTCCGAAATCAATAAATAATGATCCCTAACGAATCATTCCTGGACGCGATGCGGCGCTCGGGGATCCATTTTTTCGCGGGTGTTCCCGACTCGCTGCTGAAACATATTTGCGCCTGTATCACGGATAGCGTTGACAGCAAACATCACGTGATAACGGCCAACGAAGGGGCCGCTGTCGCACTGGCCGCCGGTCATCATCTCGCGACCGGACATGTGCCGCTGGTCTATATGCAGAACTCCGGACTGGGCAACAGTGCCAATCCGTTGCTCTCTCTTGCCGACCGGGAAGTATACAGCATCCCCATGCTGCTGATGATAGGCTGGCGAGGCCGGCCCGGAGTTAAAGATGAACCTCAGCATGTTAAGCAGGGCAGGGTGCAGAACAATCTGCTGGAAGCCATGGAAATTCCGCGGGAAGTGATCGGTCCGGATTCGGATGATTTTGAACAGACGATTCAAAACCTGGTTAACAAAGCGCAAACCGAAAGCCGCCCGGTCGCGCTCGTTGTCCAAAAGGGAACATTCGAGCCCTGGACGCCGTCCGGCCGGGAGACTTCTACCAACAACCAACAGGCGTCGGCAGGCCTCCGGCAGGCGCCATCGGACAACCCGGAGGTACAATCCGGCCTCCGGCAGTCGTCATCGGACAACCTGGAGGTACAGTCAGGCCTCCGGCAGGCGCCATCGGACAACCCGGAGGTACAGTCCGGCCTCCGGCAAGCGCCATCCGGCAACCCGGAGGCACCGGCCCCGGTGATGACCCGTGAAGAAGCCCTGGGTATACTGGTGGAATCGCTGGATGACCGGGACATTGTTGTGTCGACAACCGGCGTGACATCGCGGGAAATTTATGAACTCCGGGCCGGGGGAAACATGGGGCATCATCGCGATTTTCTAACTGTTGGGTCCATGGGCCACTGTTCCCAGATCGCCCTGGGTATTGCTCTGGAAAAAAGCGACAGAAGCGTTTACTGTGTGGATGGGGACGGCGCCGTTATCATGCACATGGGGGCTATGGCCATTATCGGAAGCCGGGGTCCCGGGAACTACAGGCACATTGTCATCAACAACGGGGCCCATGACTCGGTTGGAGGCCAGCCGACAGCCGGTTTTTTCATAGATATTCCGGCTGTTGCCAAGGCCTGCGGTTACAGGGAAAGCCGCCGGGTGACAGAACAGAACGGACTGGTGCGGCAGCTGGACTGGCTGAAAGGTACCGAGGGTCCGGTTTTACTGGAAGTGCTGGTCAGAAAAGGTACACGCGCCAATCTCGGTCGTCCTTCGCGTACTCCGGTTCAGAACAAACGTGATCTTATGAAGCACCTCAATCAGGAAAACAGACAAGATGAAGGAATATATTGACAAGAACGTAGCTGAAACGTTGTCCGGAATACTGGACGTTGAACATGTCCGATCCCTGCTATTGATTACCGGTGGAGCGTCGTATCTGAAATCCCCCCTCAAGTTGTTTTTCGAACACCGGGAACATCCATTTGAAATTACCCGGTATCCGGTTTCGGCAAAAAATCCAAACTATGATTCGCTTTTGATAGCGCTGGATGAACTGAAGTCCGAAAATCCCGATTTAATTATCGCGACCGGCGGAGGGCGGGTGCTGGATTTTGCCAAACTGATAAACATCTTCCTGAACAACAGAAAAGCATTGAATGGCCGGCTCCTTGATCCCGGTAAGCTGCAGTGTTCCGCGGCCATGGTGATGATTCCCACCACTTCCGGTTCGGGCAGCGAAGTAACCAATTTTGTGGTCATGTACCGGAATGGAACCAAACACTCCCTGGTTTGCCCGCAGCTCAACATAAAATATGTTATTGTGGATCCGAAGCTGACCCATACCCTGCCGCCCGGCCAGACGGCGGTCAGCGGTATGGACGCCATTTGTCAGGCTATTGAGTCCATATGGGCGAAGGATGCGACACCGGCAAGCAGAAGCTACGCCGGAAAAGCGATATCGCTGTTGTATCCGAACATCGAAAAAGCGGTGCATAATCCTGATGAGAAGAGCCGCAGGTCCATGGCGATAGGCGCGTATTACGCGGGAAAAGCCATCAATATCTCGAAAACCACCGGGCCGCACGCGCTCTCCTATTATCTGATGGAGAACCTGAACATCCCCCATGGCGAAGCGGTGGCGATGAACATGGAACTGTTTATTGAGCTGAACTTCCCGGTCCTGCCCGGCCCGGTCAGGGAACAATACTATGAGTTGTTCCGGGTGAACAGCATGGAGGAGTTCAAGACCGCCATTTCACAATTGAAGAAGAGACTGGGCCTGAGAATGGGCATACGGGATGCCGGAATCGACAGTGAAGCTAAAATCATGGAGTATCTGAATCACATCAATCAGGAACGAATGGATAACAACCCCCGGCAAATGGATGCTGATTTGCTATGTAAAAACATGATATCATGTATAAATTAAAATTCAGCGATCTCAAAGGGCTGCTTCTGGCTCAAAAATTCATCCTCAAAGACCGGATTGCCTGGATTGACCAGGGTTCTCTGTTGGGATTGATCAGGGACAAACAGTTTATCGAGTGGGATAACGATATCGATTTGAGCTGCCACTATACGGAAAAACCCGATATACGTCTTGCTGACGTGAAAAAGCTGCTTGAATATGGTTTTGTGGTAGTGACCTCCAAATATGACATCACCCTCAAGTCTCTCAATGATAAAGCGAAAACCAAAAAAATAGATATTACCTATATACACCGGCAAAACGGACGGTATGTCAAATCATATTCGGATTACAAGCATCAGAACATCGTCGCGAAACTGTTTGAAAAAACCATAAAAGAGGGTACGGATCTATTGCGAAGTGTCCGAAAACCCGCCCCAAGGCTCTTTTTATGGATGATCGTCAATGCCGTTACCTATACATACCGCAGTTATGTTATGAAAACGGTACGGATGACCTGTCCCGAGTGGCAGTTCGAGCTTCATAAAGAACCGCTGCTCGCGAATTTGAATGCCATTTACATCTACAAGGAGCCGGAAAACTATCTGGAGTACAAATTCGGGCCCGACTGGCGCACTCCCAAAAGAGACTGGGACTATACGTCGGAAGACGGTGCCGTAATGAGTACAACAACGGAACAACTTGCTTGAAGACCTGCGCATTACCGGTACTTCCTGAAACCGCTACCCGATGAGAAATACAAATGGATAATATTATGAGTGGTTTTTACATAACCTGGATCATTGTACTGTTTTCTGTACTACTGATTGCTTTCTACACCAGCGACGATGACAAGCTCCGGAAGGTGCTGTTCTGGGCACTGGCCGTCCGGCTGATGCTCATGGTCATCGAAGTCTATATCTACCCGGACCTGCCATATCTGACGGCAGCTGATGCGGGCCGGTTCCAGCGGCGGGCGCTGGCTTATGCGACCCTTCCACTCCCGGATCTGCTGACGCCCCCTTATCCGGGCGGATCCGGACTCTACTCGTACATCATGGCCATTTTCTATGTGCTGTTCGGCACCCAGGACGATTCCTTGATCCGGGCAATTAATATACTGGCCGGTGTATTTACCGTGTACAACGGATACCATATTTCATGCATGCTCTGGACCCGTAAAATCGCCCTTCAAAACGCCTTTATACTGGCATTCTTTCCGCTGCTGGCGGTTTACGCGCAAAATCCGATACGTGAGGCTTTTATGGTCTATTTCCTGACGCTGGGCGTGATGTACTACATTTCATACGTTAAATACCGCAGGATGCATCATATGGTGCTGGCGGTCCTGGGATTTGCCATCAGCACCGCGCTGCATATGGCGGCACTTATGGCTTTGCTCGCCCTTGTGGTCTACCATATATGGCTGACCATAACCTCTTTGATGGAGGGACGCATTCTCATGGTTATCAGCTCAATGGTCGCCGTACTGATCGTCGGGGGAGGATTGTTTGTACTGAACACTACCGGGTGGGGTTTGAGCAATATCGGAGGCGAGGGTGCTATCGGAGAATTCGGTGTTGAAGAGCTGATCGAGGAGCGGGGAGGGGACAGAAGGACCGGAAGAGCCAGTTATCTGGTGGGAATGACCGCCTCCAATCCCGCCGATTTTTTCTGGCAGACACCGGTGCGTGCCGTTTTCTTTCTGTTTACACCGTTTCCGTGGATGTTGGATTCGATCTGGGATCTGGTCGGACTGTTTGATGCCCTGCTATATCTGCTCATATTCTTTGGCATATTCATGTCGTTTCCCTATATCCGCAAAGATCCCGCCGGCATGGCTATACTTATCATGGTGATCGGCATGATCATCGCGTTTGCCTGGGGAGTGACCAATTATGGAACCGGAATGAGGCACCGGGCCAAAATCATCCCGCTGCTGATATGTTTGGCCCCTCAGTTGTATCCGCTTAGAAATCTGGTCTTCGAAAAGGCACGGGACAGCGTCATGGTCGTCTACCTGAGAAGATGGTTTATTCCCTGACAACCCGGACATTTCACATCGTGACCTTCGGTTCATGTGACATTGTGATACATATAATTTAAAAACATGAAAAAAATACTGCTCATAGGTGGCGCCGGGTATGTCGGCACCGTGCTTGCCTCCCATTTTTTGAAAAAGGGGTATAAAGTCACCGTGCTTGACAACTTCACCTACGGGAATCAGTTTGCCGTCTATTCCTTTCTCGGTGACCCCGATTATCGCCTTGTTTACGGCGATATGGCTGACCGGGACTGCCTTACAGAAGCTTCCAGGGACGTCACCGATGTCATACTCCTGGCCGGCCTGGTCGGTGACCCCGTTACAAAAAAGTATCCGGACGCCTCCGAAGCCGTCAACGTCCACGGCGTCAGGGCGGCGATGGATTTCTTTGATGGAAAAGGGATCGGAAAGCTGGTCTTTGTCTCAACGTGTTCCAACTACGGCATGATCGCCGAAAATGAGCTGGCCGATGAGAAGTTCAGGCTCAGTCCGATGTCGTTATATGCCAAAGCCAAGGTGGCCAATGAAGTATACCTTCTGGAGAAACTGGGCAAGGTCGACTATTCCGGTGTTGTACTCCGGTTTTCAACCGCGTTCGGCCTGTCGCCGCGCATGCGCTTTGACCTGACCGTGAGTGAGTTTACCCGGGATCTCTATTTTGGAAAGGAGCTGCTGGTTTATGATGAACACACCTGGCGGCCGTATTGCCACCTGAGGGATTTCGCGCGGCTACTGGATACCGTCATTACATCGGAGAGCGAGAAGGTACATTTTCAAGTGTTCAATGCCGGAGGAGATATCAACAACTATACGAAAAAGATGATCGTGGATGAAATTCTCACGCATATTCCGGACGGCAGGGTGAAATACGGCGAACAGGGCGGCGATCCCAGAAACTATAGAGTCTCCTTCAAAAAAGTGAAACGGGTCCTGGGCTTTGAACCCGCTTTTACGCTGAAAGACGGGGTCAGGGAACTTATAAACGCGTTTGAGTTCGGCGCCTTCGAAGATTCCATGACCAACCGGGACAACTACGGGAACTACAACATCCGCCTCAAAAAGCTGTCGTCGCCACCCACAAAAAAAGCCCTTTAAAGCGATATGTCAACCATTGAAATACATCAGGGTGTGAAAACGCCTGTGCAAACGTCAAGAGAGCGAAGTTCATCCGGGGCGCAATTTAAAGCAATTGTCCGTTTTATCCGAACGCTTTACAATGCCCCGGATAACTTCATTCCTCTGCATGTTCCCGTACTGTCGGGCAACGAAAAGGAATACCTGGCGGAATGCATCGACACCACCTTTGTTTCCAGCGTCGGAAAGTTTGTGGACCGGTTTGAAGCACACGTCGCGGAATATACCGGAACCGGTGGTGCCGTGGCGTGTGTCAACGGAACCGGTGCGCTGCATCTCGCCCTCAGGCTTGCCGGCGTGGAGCCGGACACCGA
>SLOL01000195.1 GCA_007132495.1 Balneolales bacterium | reverse complement strand
ACCCTTATTACCCCGGTTACCGAATGAACAGGCTCAATTCCTTATATTATATTAATATTTCTTAATATTATTTCTTTTACAGCTCTCTTCTTATCAATCTTCGTATCAGCCTGCTTAGTGAAAAAATGCACCCTCATTGGAGACAGGGTATTGCCGCTCATCAGCTGACCGACCCGGTATGCGATTGAAATATACCCCTGCACAAATTGGAAGAGGATAGGCTCTGATGCAGCAGGAATGGCCGCTTATGAATGGGCTCTCATAAATCCGGCTCTCTTCGGCACTTTTATTTGGTCTTCCGGTATCCGTGATTTAAAATCTTCAGCAAACGGGCCAGCCGGTTTCTCATCTTGTTGCGGGGCACGATAAAATCCAGAAATCCGTGCTCGAGCAGGTATTCCGACGTCTGAAAGCCTTCCGGAAGATCGCGACCGATGGTCTGGCGGATCACCCGCGGACCGGCAAAACCGATCAGCGCGCCGGGTTCACCCACATTGAAATCACCCAGCATGGCGAAACTGGCCGTGACTCCGCCGGTGGTGGGATTGGTCAACACCGAGATATAGGGAATCTTCGCTTCGTGCAGCTGCCCCAACTTGGCCGAGGTCTTGGCCATCTGCATCAGACTCAGCACACTCTCCATCATCCGGGCTCCGCCCGATTGCGAGATAATGATCAGCGGCTTTTTGTTCTCTCTTGCATGATCGATCGCCAGGCCAATCCGCTCCCCCACTACCGATCCCATACTGCCGCCGATAAAACGAAAATCCATGCACGCCAGTACAATATCCATATTCCGCATCTTGCCGGTACCCACCCGCACCGCGTCACTCAGACCTGTTTTTTCCTGCATTTCCTTGAGCCGCTCAGCATATTTCTTGCGGTCCTTGAACGCCAGCGGATCCTCCGGCTGAATGTGCTGCCCCAACTCTTCATATTCATCCTCATCAAACAGTAATGAGAAATAATCCCCGCTCCCGATCGCAAAATGGTAGCCGCTGGCCGGATCCACCCAGCAATTCTCTTCCAGTTCACGCCGATGCACCGTCTCGCCGGTGGAAGGTACTTTTACCCATATCCCCTCCGGCATCTCTTTGGGTGACGTGGTCACTATATTCGAGTGCTTTCGTTCAAACCAGCTCATATCGTAATCTTCTTCATTCACGGTAACAGAGTTCAGGGGACAGGGGACAGAATTCAGAATACAGAGTTCAGAATTCAGAATACAGAATTCAGAATTCAGGGTTCAGAATGCAGTATTCAGGTGCCCGGGTCGTTTTTTTTCGTTCTCCTCATAATATCAATTATTTTGGATCTTTCAATAATAAGGCTCTGAAAGTTATGTTGCGACTTTTTTGGCGAATTTTTCTACCGGCCATATTCCCGCCTTTTCAAGGTGAAACAGGCCGGGAATGATATCTTCTTCCAGCACCTGGTATATCCCGTTATTGCCGCCCGCCGCACGTTGATCGGGATTACCGGTAAACACAGTAACGGCGTTGAGTTCGGGAATAATAAACAGATACTGTCCACCATAGCCCCAGGCGAACCAGACCTCATAACCGGCGAAGTCGTTCCGCCACCAAAGATATCCATAATCGTGATTGCGATAGTTATAACTGACATCCCGAAACCGGGCGGTCAGGGTGGTATCCACCCAATCTGACGGAAGGATCTGACGATCTTCGTAGTTTCCACCCTGTAAATACATCCGGCCGATTTCCAGCAGGCCTGCCGGACTCACCGCCATGTTGTTACCGCCGAAATAGTATCCGGCCGGATCCCGGTCCCATCCTCCCAGCGTAATGCCCATGGGCCCAAACAGGTTCCGCACGGCAAAACGCCGGCTGCTCATGCCGGTGGCCCCGGTCAGCACCGCCGATAGCAAGTGGGTATCGCCCGTGCTGTAATTCATGTGACTGCCCGGCGACTGCTCCAGATCGCCCTGCAGCACATGACTCACCCAGTCGCTGCTGGTCACCCACCGCGCATAGTTCCTGAAACTCGTGGATTCCAGTCCGCTGGACATGGTCAGCAGATGACGGATGGTAATATTCTTTTTTTCGGGGTTGTCGAGCGCTTCAAAATAGCCGGGCAGATAGCGGGCGGCCCGGTCATCAACACTTTCAATGTACCCTTCCCGGATGGCGATCCCGATCAGAGCTGACAGGACGCTTTTCGAAGCCGACTTGATATTCACGGGATGGTTTCGATGCATGGTTCCCCGGTAATATTCGGAGAGGATTTCCCCGTTCTGGTACAGCTGAAAGGACGTCACCTGTGGAATCTCCTGAACCCGGGCAGGAAGTGCTTTCAGTGCCGTTTCAGGCAGATTGGGCAGAACGCGTTCCTCTGTGTGCTCCTGCAAACCGTCCTTGGAATCATGCCTGTGGCCCCGGTCAGTACCGTCGATGTCATATTCACCGGAAGCCTGCGTGCCTCCGGATACAGATTGCGACGGTCCCCCACCATGCTGCTGACCGGATTTGCGCGGAGAGCTCTCTGCAGATTCATGAGTTACATAACGCGCAGTCCGGGTGGCGTCGATCTCCGGATCACTGCTGTTGTGACAGGCAACAATTAAATAAAACGTGAATATCAGAAGTATGGGTGCGGTTCGTCGCATATTTCAGGTAACCGGGTTACTCTCTTACTTTTATTAAATCGCTTTGAACGGGTCTATCGTTCCGTCCGCTTGTTCCGTTCCATCCGTCTGTTTGGTTCCGCTCGTCTGTTTGGTTCCGCCCGGCAGAATTATAACCCGGTTATTGCGATCCTCCGGCAGAACTCCGTATTTACCGCTCTCCACTCACACCCGGGTCTCACAGACATATCTCAGGTCTCCGGCCTTGCAACGCAAGATATTCCTTGACATTTCACAGATCTACTTCACAGTTCTATTTTACAGTCCCGCTTCATAATCCGCTGAAATAATCCGGTTCATACCGGCGGGGATCGACCTTCTGCAGCAACTCCGTGCTGCGTTCACCGACCTCTGCAACATAATGCAAAATGGAAATCGCTGAAATCACACCGGTCCCGGGAAACGTATGGAGTCCGGCGGTATCCACATCCCGCGATTCGGCCAGACGCAACAGTCGCTCTGTGCCTGTTCCGGCTACAAGTCCGCCCGACTCCCAGCGTTTAAGCACTTCATCCAGCTCCCTCACTTGCAGTCCGGAGCCGGCCTTCACACCGGCCTCACCAACCTCCCACACCTGATGATACAGGTGGTTTCTGCGGGCATCGATGACCGCATCCACCGTTACCGGCTCACTATCTTTTTTCCGTGACTCTCCTGTCTTCGGCATTTCTCCCTGTGATTCTACTGTGCGTGATTTTTCTTCCTGTGAATCTTCTGTGCGTGATTGATCTGTGCGGCCGTCCTTTGGCCGGGACTGCTCCATCCGGAACTCTTCTGTCCGGAGGATCTTTTCTTGCCGTTCTGCCGTACCGATCGCTATCCCGGCCAGGGTATTAAAGGTATAAAGCGGTATTTCGGTCTGAAAAAGCAGCCCCTTGACCGCACTGCTGCCTACGCGCAAGCCGGTATAGGAGCCGGGGCCGGCACTCAGCAGCACCGCTCCGAGTCCGTCCACCGAAATTCCGGCTTTCTTCAGCAGCCGGTCAATGAAGACGAAGGTCAGCTCGGAATGCACGCCCTGTCCTTCGGCACGCTCCTCCAACACCGTTCCGTCCGGTATCCAAAGCGCAACCGAACAGACCGGCGTAGCGGTTTCCAGGGAGAGAACGGGTTGATCTTTCGGTATTAAGGTCAAGGCCTTCTTTAGCAAGGTCGGATTCGTTTATACCTCGTTTTCATTGTTGCCGGTCGACCGGTTGCGCTTCTGATGCAAATCTGACGCAAACAAGATAAACCGGTACCAATTGATATTCCAGATTCGTTTTTTTAGATAGTCCATCTGTCTGTGCAACCGTACAAATCCGGACAATCACGCCAGAATTCTGTCAACCTCGACAACCATACACACCCTCATTCATACCGCAGCGATTCCACCGGATTGACCAGTGAAGCCCGGCGGGCCGGAAAGATCCCGGCCATCAGCCCGATCACGGTCAGCACCCCGGTGGTCAGGACCATCACCTCGACCGAAAGGACCGGATTGGCCAGAAAATCCACGACATCACCCTCCAGACCCAGACCCTGCACCCCGAAGATCAATGCCGCCGAGAAAAGAAGCCCCACCGACCCGCCAAGCAGGCATATAAAGAGCGCCTCAAAGATAAATTGGCTGACGATATGCCCGTTACGTGCCCCGATAGCCTTTTTTATCCCGATCTCGCGGGTCCGCTCCTTGACCACCACATACATGATATTGGCCACCCCGACACCGGCGATGAGCAGAGTGAGAAATCCCACCGAAAAGAGGAATATCTTGATCCCGAGGTTAATTTGGTCATGGATCCGCTCAGATTCAATAAAGTCCCATACCCCGACCGCCTGATGGTCACCGGTGTGAAACTGGTATTTACGCCCCATTATCTCCCTGAAACGGTGCTTCACCCGCTCCTGATACGCAGGATTCGATGGGCGGATATTTATGGACCCAAGATACTGGTGGTTGTAGATCTGCCGGAAGGTGGTATGCGGGATGATGGCGCGCCGTGAATCGGGACCGTGACTCATCCCCAGCTGCATTTTTGGGGCCATCACGCCGACCACCGTAAAATGGGTCTGATCAAGCTGTATTTGTTGTCCGACCGGATCACTGTCCGGGAAAAGCTGTTCGGCCACTTCATGACCCAGAAACACCACCCGGCGCCGTTCCGCGACATCCCTTTCGTTGATAAAACGGCCGCCTGCCACCGGATACATCGACCGCATCTCCTCAAAACCGGCATCCACCCCTTCCATATAAGTATTGGTGTTATTGAACTCCGACCGCAGTCCCACGCTTCGGCCGTATTGCGCCGAAATCATCTCAATTTCCGGAATAGAGCGGCGCAACAGGTCAATATCCGATTCGGTAAACCGGATCCGGCGTCCCACATCCAGGCCTTCATAGGACTGACTGGTCTGCCCCCCGTAAAACAACATCAGCTGGTTGCCCCCTCCGCGCATACCAAGCAGCATCTGTCTGCTCAGCCCCTCGCCAAAAGCGAGCAGCGTAACCACGGCAATGGTCCCCCAGCAGATGGCAATAACGGTGAGACTGGTACGCAGCTTCTGCTTGCGAAGGTCCTGGAGAAACTCTTTAATCAAATTGATCCACATGAGATTGCGAATTGAAAATGAAAGTTGATGGCTTTACAAGTTGCTCGTTGAAAAAGAAAGTTGATGGCTTTTACATGTTACTCGTTGAAAATTGCCTGACCCAAAAAACGATTCCCCGATTTCTGTACTCTGCCTTATGTTTACTGTCCTCTGCACTCTGTTTCCTGATTTCTGTACTCTGTTTTCTGTCTTCTGTTCTCTGTATTCTGTTCTCTGTCTTCTGTCACCTGAGACATTCCACAATATTAAGCCGCGATCCGCGATACGCGGGCATCCATCCGGCTGCCAGGCCGATCACTGCCAACACAACAAACGCGATGAGTCCCACCACCGGGGTGAACTGCGGCGTGCCGACAAAATCCTTAATCGGGATAAACTGCATGGCCGACACGATTCCCCAGCCGATCAGGTAGCCTATGGCGGCTCCGAGTCCGATCAGCAAAAAAGTCTCCCCGAAAAAGTGCGAGAGGATCGTTCGGCGTTTGGCACCGACCGAGCGCCGAATGCCAATCTCCTTCATCCGCTCCTGCACCACCACAAACATGATGTTGGCCACGCCGATACCGCCCACAGCCAGTGTTACCGCGCCGATGACGCCCATGAAAATGTTGAACCCCAGAAAAAAGTAATTCAGGAACGTCCAGAAATCGCTGGTGTCCCAGATCATAATCGCGTCCGTGTCGGCGGGATCAAACCGGTGCCGTTGCGCCAATATCGTCTCGATCCGGCCTTTTACATATTCCGAATTCGCAGGGTCATCGACCTGGTAGATGATATTATTCAGCAGATCGGTTCCGAAAAGCGTGGAGAAGGTGGATTTGGGAATGAATGCCCGGTCACGGTCGCGCTGACCATAAGACGAGTCCTGGGACTTCGGCTGCATCACGCCGATGACCGTGAACGGCGTCTGGTTGACCAGCACCTCCTGTCCGACCGCTTCTTTCTCTCCGAAAAGCAGCTCTTTGAGGTGATCGCCGATGAATACGACCCGCCGCCGCTCATCAATATCGCGCTGACTGATCCAGCGCCCGCCTTCCTGCGCATAGATATTGCGCATTTCAGCGTAATTTACAGGTATGCCCGTAAATTGCGGCGAATTGCGACGTTCTCCCCGGCGCACTTCGGCCTGCCAGGTGACATATTCCGGGGCGATTTCGGAAATCTCGGGAATCTGGCTGGCCAGCGCATCGGCATCGGCTTCACGGAGCCGGATCGGCCGACCGATACCGTAGCCTTCATAGGCCATGGTGGTCTGTGAACCGAAGACAATGACGATCTTCTCGCCCAGTCCCCGCATGTTGAGTTCCAGCTGATCGCGGAAACCCATCCCGAACGCCAGCAGGATGATCAGCGTGGCGGTTCCCCAGACAATGCCGAAGAGCGTGAGGAAGGTCCGCAACCGCTGGGTATTGATCGTCCGGAAAAAATCCTTGAGGAAGTTCATGACAGCTTGTTATTGGTTGGATGCCGTACGTTGGTTTCTTTTTGCATGTTTTGATGCGGCCGGATTTCCCGCGATGCCACTTTTTTCCGGTTTCAGACCGTAATCAGGCTGGTTGCGGGTTACTGCTCATCCCGATCTGCAGCCGGCGCGCTGATTCGCAGCCTTTCATCCTGAACTGCAGCCGGTGCGTTAATTCGTAGCCAGCGTTCTGACCGGCTTCTCGAGGACCACTTCGTCCTCTTCCAGCCCTTCGATCACCTCCACATGAATCGCGTCGCTGAGGCCCAGCTCCACCTCCCGCTCTATCCGGCCGTTCCCGCCGTTGCCGGGGACCTCTATCGTGCTTTTGCCATCCTCATACGTCACCACGCGTTCGGGGATCAGCAATACATCATCACGTCTTTCGACAATGATATTGGCATTTGCCGAATAACCGGCACGGAGTGTCCGACCGCTGCTTTCCGTAATACGGATTTCCACCGGAAAAACGATACTGTTGTCGCGTGTCGTGGATTTAAGAGAGATCTTGGTCACTTCACCGTGCACTTCGGCTCCCGGCAGTGCACCCACACGTATTTCCGTCAACATCCCTTCTTCGATCTTCCCGACATCAATCTCATCGACGGTGCCCTTGAAAAGCAGGTCATCCATCCGGGCCAGGGTCATAAGCGGCGTGCCGGCCTGATAGGAGGTCAGCGGAACAATCGGATCGCCGAGATCCACCATCTTTTCGAGGATAAAGCCTTCGGTCGGAGCCTTGACCACACTTTCGATCAGCGTTTCGCCGATCAGGATTCTGCCCGATTCAAGCAGTTCCAGGCGCTCCCGGTTCAGCTGAAGACTGATCTCGGCATCCCTGAGCCGGCGCTCCAGATCCTGGTACTCGTGCTCGGAGACCATATCACGGGCCTTGAGTTGCTCCATGCGGTACATCTCGCGCTGCAGATTATCCAGCGTAATTTCGGTGCGCTCGACATTGCGTTTGGCTTCGGCCAGCTCCAGCGGGGTCGGATCGGGCCGGATCTCCAGAAGCGGATCGCCCTCCATAACATAGTCGCCCGCCTCGGCGTACACCTTATTGACGACCCCCGATATTTTGGATTTGACTTCAATTTCGTTGCGGGGCTCAATCTGTCCGACCGCCAGAGCGTACTCCACCAGATTGCCACGCTCAACATGGACGCTGCGGTCCGTGATTTCATCCGATTTCCCGTTTCCGGAATAGAAGACCCAGGCCGCCGCTGAACCGGCAATCAGAATGATAATTATGGATATTATTATGCGTTTCATATCTGCTCACTATTTCATCGTTTACAATCGAAATGGGTACAGGATGTTTTCCCGTCTGGTGAGCTATACGCATCCCGACGGCAAAAGGTTACTGCCGGAATTGCACGGGAGAGGACGACAGCTCCAAAGACAGGGCATCCGCAACCTTGTTCCGACATTTAAATCACGCAAACAAGCACAAGACGGCTATTTATTATGAAATTTGAACTTTTTTTTAATCGTAAAATGTGTTTGTTTGGACTCTGCCATGTCAAATAAATCATATGAAAAAAGTTTTTTTGAATCCTGAGAGGCGGTATTTCGTATAGCATAAGATTCTCATATCCAACAACCCTATATCGTATGAATTCCATAATGAACGTATCTTCGGTCAGGGTGGCTTTGATGCTGCTCATGATTGCATTCCTTTCGGGAGCGGGCTCATCCCTGCAGGCCCAGAACCTGGAAGCCATTGAACAGCGTGTCACCGAGTTCACGCTCGACAATGGGCTGCATTTTATTGTCATCGAACGGGATGTGGCGCCTGTAGCCAGTTTCGTAACCCATGTCAATGTGGGCTCGGTCAATGAAGAGATCGGCAAGACCGGCCTGACCCATGTATTTGAACACATGGCTTTCCAGGGATCCAGGACCATCGGTACCACCAACTGGGAAGAGGAAAAGGTGGTGCTTGAACAGCTGGATGAGGCCTACCGCACCTGGCTGCGTGAGTCACGGCAGCCCGACCCCGACCAGGATCTGCTGGACCGGCTGTGGGCCGAGTTCGAGGAGCTGCAGGAACAGGCGGGCGAATATGTCGTCAACAACGAATTCAGCCAGATTGTCGAACGCGAGGGAGCGGTCGGACTCAACGCCTTCGTCTCGGCCGACGAAACCGCATTCTTTTACAGTCTTCCCCGGCACAAAGCCGAACTCTGGTTCGCCCTGGAAGCCGACCGGTTCATGAACCCCGTGATGCGCGAATTCTACTCCGAAAAGAACGTGATCATGGAGGAGCGTCGCGACCGGGTGGACAACTCACCGTTCGGACGGCTTATCGAGGAGTTCGTTTCGGTGGCTTTTTCGGCTTTCCCCTACAAACACCAGCCCATCGGCTGGCCTTCCGATATCGAGGCGGTCACCATGCGGGATGCGATGAATTTCTATGAGCGCCATTATGTACCGTCCAACCTGACTATCTCGGTAGCCGGGGACATTGACCCGGAGCGGATCCGGAGCTACGCCGAAGAATACTTCGGACCCATGCCGGCCGGCGATACTCCGCCCAAAGTGCTGACCATCGAACCGGAACAGCGGGGCGAGCGGCGTTTTGTCATCGAAGAAGACAGTCAGCCTATTCTTCTGATGGGTTATCACAGTGTGGATATGAACCACCCGGATGCCGTGGTAATGGATATTCTGAGCGGGGTGCTGTTCGAAGGTCGTACTTCCAGATTGTATCAGCGGCTTGTGACCGATGAACAGAAAGCCCTTCAGATCGGCGGCTTCAACGGATTTCCCGGCAGCCGTTTTCCCGGACTCTTTATCATATACGCCGTCCCAAATCAGAATGTGGATCCGGCCGATATTGAAGCGGTCATTTATGAGGAGCTTGACCGGATCCGCGAGGGAGACATCACCGAGCAGGAACTGCAGCGGGTCCGGACCAACGCCCGCGCCTCGGTTATCCGCGGACTCAACTCCAATCAGGGTATGGCCCTCAATTTTGCCCAGGCACACGCGAAGCGCGGTTCATGGCAAACCATATTCACGGATCTCGATGAGATGGATCAGGTAACCGTCGATGATCTGCAGCGGGTGGTCGATACCTGGTTACGCAAACAGACCCGGACGGTCGGTACGCTCCGCACCGCCGATGACGAAGCCGCATCCAACTAAACGCCTCAAGAACAGATCATTATGACAAAACAGACTTTTTTATTCATTCCTTTACTACTGCTTCTGGCCGGCTGCGGTTCGTCAGAACAGACGATGCAGCCCCCTCATGAGGGTATTGAATTTCCAGAACCCAAAGCGTTTACCGTCCCGGATGTAGAACGTTTCAGCTATAACGGCATTGAATTTTTTCTCCTGCAGGATGACGAACTGCCGCTGGTGAATGTCAGAGTCCTGGTCAACGGCGGATCCTGGATGGACCCGGAGGACAAGGTCGGCCTTGCCTCACTCACCGGCACCGTCATGCGCTCGGGCGGATCACATCAATATCCCATGGAAGAGCTGAATGAACTGCTGGAAAACCGGGCGGCGAGCATGGAGACCGGATTCGACCTGACGACCGGTTCGGCCGGCATGAATGTCTTGCGGGAAGATTTTGACGAACTCCTGCCGGTCTTTGCCGATCTGCTCAACGATCCGCTCCTGCCGGAGGAACGCCTCGACCTGGCCAAAACGCAGCAGCGAACCGCCATATCGCGACGAAATGAAGAGGCTTCCAATGTCGCTTCCAGAGAGTTCCGGAAACTGATCTACGGACCCGAGTCGGTCTATGCGCGCACGACCGAGTATGCCACGCTGGCTAACATCACCCGCGACGATCTGGCCGCGTTTCACCGGGAAGTCTATCAGGGAAGCAATATGCTGGTCGGTGTCATTGGCGATTTCGATTCCGATGAAATCCGCGGGAAACTGGAAGCGGCCTTTGATGTATTCGAAGCGGGAGAACCCGTGGAGATGGAGCTTCCCGAGGTGGATTATGAATTTGAAGAGGGGCTCTATTTTGCTCACAAGGGCGATATGAACCAGAGCCAGATCCGGATGGGCCACATCGGGGGCTACAGGGACAATCCCGACTATGCGGCACTGCAGGTGATGAATCAGATCCTCAGCGGCGGCTTTTCCGGGCGTCTGATGCAGGAAGTGCGAACCGATCAGGGACTTGCCTACGGCGTTTACGGCAACTACAGCAGTAACGTCCGCTATCCCGGTGTCTTCTTTACCGGCCTGAGTACGGCCGCTGAAACCACCCGCGAGGCACTGGAATCGACCATGCACGAGATACGGCGGCTTCAGGATGAACGAGTCACCCGGCAGGAACTCGAAGAGACCAAAGAGCGTATCTTCAACAGGATCGTTTTCCGCTACGACAGCTTCTCGCGCATCCTGTCCGAACAGATGAGTAATTACAACCTCGGTCTGCCGGAGGATGCTTTCGACCAGTATATCGAAGAGGTGCAAGCGGTAACCGTCGATGATATCTACCGGGTAGCCAATGAATACATGCAACCTGACAACATGAAACTGCTGATTGTCGGCAACCGGGATCTTATCGGTGATCAGCTTGATGAATTGGGTGGCTATGAAGAAGTCGATATCTCCATCCCCCGCCCTGCCGCTGAACGAGCCGCCGTTGAAGGCGACCCGGAAGCGGGAAGAATGTGGATTGAGCGCATGGCCGGCGCCATCCTGGAAGACGGCGCCGAACCTGATGTACTCCACCTCCAGGGGACCCAGCACATGCAAACCCCACAGGGTGAAATGGCATTGGAGGTACGCTCACAGACTACTCTGCCCGATGCCATCACAATGGAGCTGTCCTCTCCCATGGGCAGCCAGGTACTCGAGGTTGCAAACGGACAGGGAGTTGTGAGAATGGGCGGACAGGAGCAGCAGCTGCCGCCGCATATGACCGAATCCATTCTCAGTGAACTGAAAAGGGATCCGTTGAATATCGCCCTGAATGTACAGGAGCTGGAAGCAGTCCTGCTGGACAGTGATGATGAAGAGGATATCACCCTCTATATCGGCGGGGATTATGACATGACCATCCGAATAGACAGTGCCAATAACCTCCCCTATGAAATGGCCTACACGGATTTTGATCAGAATGAGGGCCGGGAGGTCGATATGCGACTGAAACTGGATGACTGGAACGAAATGGACGGAGTCCGTGTAGCCTATGAGCAGCGGCGATATGCCGATGGCGAATTGGTCAGTCGAACCGTTTACTCGGAGCACGGTATCAACTGACCGGACCGCGCCGTCAGTATTTTCGGATAAGCGTCGAACTACGTAACAATATTCGTAGCTTATCTCTGTTATACATTACACAAAGTTGCGATTGATGTGTTCTTAACTTACTGTATTTTCAGACATCTATCACCATTTTCACCATAAACAGGTATATATCCACCATAACGATACCTGGAGATTTATCATCTATTGCGTATATTACGCAGCAGAAAAGATTGTCAGACTTGACAGCCGGTAAAACGGAACCGGCAAAAGTAACCGGAAGTGTTACATAAGATCTGAATTGCGAACAAGGTTTGCCCTGAATCCTGACACCTGGTCACGAATTCCATACTTGAGAAGAAACTTCAGGGATACAAACTTTTTTTAAAGAATTTTGAAAAGGAGGTCGCATTGTCTTACTTCGATTTTAAACCCAATGAAACTTTTTATGTAGATGGCAAAGCGCCGAAGTACAAATCCTACAATCTCAGGAATTTTGAAAAGATCCCTCAGGTACAGAAGCTTCCGGAAGAAACCCGCTTTGCCATTAAGGTCGTCGGCAATGTCCTGCCGTTCAAAGTCAACAACTATGTAATCGAAGAGCTGATTGACTGGAACAATATCCCGAATGATCCCATGTTCCAGCTCACTTTCCCCCAGGAAACCATGCTCAAGACGCATCACTTCAACAAGATGGCTGATGTGCTGAAACGTAAGGGGGCGACAAAAGAAGAGATTATCAGGACCGCCAACGAAATCCGCATGGAGCTGAATCCGCATCCGGCAGGCCAGAAAGACGAAAATACACCTCAGCTGGAGTGTGAGAACCTCGACGGAATGCAGCACAAGTACCAGGAGACCACCCTCTTCTTCCCGAGCCAGGGTCAGACCTGTCACTCCTACTGCACGTTCTGTTTCCGCTGGCCACAGTTTGTCGGAATCGATGAGTTGAAATTTGCCACGAAGGAGGCAGATCTGCTGGTGAAATACCTCAAAGAGCATCCCGAAGTCACGGATGTGCTCTTCACCGGTGGCGATCCCATGATCATGAAATCCAAGGTGCTGGCATCCTATATCGACCCGTTGCTCGACGCTGATCTGCCCAACCTCCGGAACATCCGCATTGGCACCAAAGGACTTGCCTACTGGCCCTACAAGTTTGTTACCGACAACGATGCCGATCATATGCTGGACCTGTTCCGGAAAGTTTCCGACTCCGGCATCCATCTTGCCATCATGGGGCACTACTCCAATCCGGTTGAGCTGGAAACCGATATCCACAAGGAGGCTGTCCGGCGTGTTCGGTCCACCGGCGCACAAATACGCACCCAGTCCCCGCTCCTCCGCCACATCAATGACAATTCCGATTGCTGGGCGGAAATGTGGCGCGAGCAGGTGAAACAGGGTATGATCCCCTATTACATGTTTGTGGTGCGTGACACCGGTGCCCGGCACCATTTCGACATTCCGCTTACAGAAGCCTGGAATATATTTCAGGGAGCCTACAACCAGGTCAGCGGTATCGCAAGAACCGTACGCGGACCCAGCATGTCTGCCGGACCCGGCAAGGTGCATGTACTCGGTATCAGCGAGGTGGCCGGTGAAAAAGTGTTCGTTCTCCAGTTCCTGCAGGGACGCAACCCCGAGTGGGTCAGACAACCGTTCTTTGCAAAATACAACGAGAAAGCGGTGTGGCTGGATGACCTGAAACCGGCATTCGGAGAAGAGCAATTTTTCTTTGAGAATGAGTATCAGCAGCAAATCCGTGATGAAGAAAAAAATGGAAGCAACGGTCAGACCGAACAACTGGAGATCAAGTCAATCCTCGATGAGGTAAACTAAATCGGACAAGCGGATATTACGCTAACTACGGATATCAAGCCGGCCTCCTGTTCGGGGTTTACGGTTTCGGTTATAACACGCCTGAACCGGCATTGCACCATAAACGAAAGTAACCTGATCAACGGGCGGTTTCCACGAACTGCCCGTTGTTGTATATAGCAACCGCCCGTCCGGTCATCTTCTCATCCAGATAGGGAGTATTCACCGATCGCGAACGCATCCCCTCGCGGGTGCAGATCCACTCTTCATTGGTGTTGAAGATCGTCAGATTGGCCGGGGCCCCTTCCAACAGCTCCGGGACAGGGATATTCAGCAATTTCCGGGGCTGGACAGTCAGCTTCTCCACCACCTGCTGTAGCGACAGCCTGCCGGGCTGCACCAGCCGTTTGCAGATGACACTCCAGGCGGTTTCCAGCCCGATGATCCCGTTGGGAGCATAGATAAACTCCACCTCCTTCTCGTCTACCGAATGGGGCGCATGATCGGTGCAAATGACATCGATGGTACCATCAGCCAGACCTTCGATCATCGCTTCCACATCATCGGCCGTCCGCAGCGGCGGATGCATTTTCCAGTTGGTGTCAAAGTCCCGGCGCTCGATCTCCTCATCGGTCAGGTCAAAATGGTGCGGGCATACTTCGGTGGTAACGTTGATCCCCTTCTTCCTGGCATCCCTGACCAGGTCCACCCCTTTCCGGGTACTGATGTGCGCCACATGAATATGGCCTCCCGTCAGTTCCGCCAGCAGAATATCCCGGGCGATCATGATCTCCTCGGCAATGGAGGGCGTTCCGGCCAGTCCGAGCCGGGTGGAAACCCGTCCCTCGTGCATATGACCGGGTCGTGAAAGCAGCAGATCCTCTTCATGATTGATGATCGGCATATCCAGCATGGCCGAGTACTCCAGCGCAATCCGCATGAGCCGGCTATCCTGTACCGGATCCCCGTCATCACTGAAAGCCACCGCACCCCCCTCCTTCATATCGGACATCTCCGACAGGGATTTGCCCGCACGGTCTTTGGAGACGGCGCCGATGGGATAGACATCCACGGGAAGTCCGGCCGCCTGCTTCAATACATAGGAGACCACATCGCGGGTATGAATCGGCGGATTGGTATTCGGCATGCAGGCAACGGCGGTAAAGCCACCCGCAGCGGCGGAATCGCACCCCGTGGATACCGTCTCTTTGTGCTCATAACCCGGCTCACGCAGATGCACATGCATATCCATCCATCCGGGCGACACATAAGCCCCACCCGCATCATAAACCGTTTCTTTGGCTCCGGAAGCTGAATCAGGCTCCAGTCCGGGTCCTGTCTTCCTGATCACCCCGTCGCGAATACGGATATCCAGGGTCTTCGAACCATCCTGCCGGTCATCGACAGGACATACATTTTTGATTAGCAGATCACTGTTCTTGCTCATGACAACTGTTTGAATAATTTCCGGAAAAGGACCAAAATGTTCAGAGAAAGATAATATTACTCCGGGTCAATGCTTAATTTTCCGGCTCATTTTTTTAACTTTTTCTGTAAATCAATCTCCATGTCCACACCAATCAATGAACCAACCCGGGTTTTAACCGTCACGGCCCTGACCGAAGAGCTCAAGATGTTGATCGAAGAGCAGTTCGATTGGGTCGATGTCCGGGGCGAGGTGAGTCAGCCGAAAGTAAGCCGCAACGGGCACCTCTACTTCACTCTCAAGGATGCCGGGGCGCAGCTGCCCTGCGTAATGTGGAGTTCACGGCGGATGATGCTCGACAACCCTCCGGAGCACGGTGATGAAATCATTGTCTCCGGCCCGCTTCAGATCTACGCTCCGCACGGACGCTATCAAATGATCGCACAATCGGTGCGACCGGCCGGACTCGGCGCCCTGCAGCAGGCGTTTGAGAAGCTCAAGCGGAAACTGGAAGCAGAGGGACTGTTTGATCCGGACCGCAAGCGCAAACTGCCCCGCTATCCCGAAGTCATAGGCATCATCACTTCGGCAACCGGCGCCGCTTTCCAGGATATGCGCAACACCCTTGAAAAACGGTATCCGCTCTGTGAAGTGCGCCTCTATCATGCGTCGGTTCAGGGCATACAGGCCGCCCCCGAAATCACGGAAGGCATCCGCCACCTTGCCGCGCAGCCGGACCTCGACCTGCTGATTGTCGGACGCGGGGGTGGCTCGCTCGAGGATCTCTGGGCTTTCAACGAAGAGAGCGTCGCGCGAGCTATTGCCGATTGCCCGGTGCCGGTCATCAGCGCGGTCGGACACGAAACCGACTTCAGCATCTCCGATTTTGTGGCCGATGCGCGGGCGGCCACCCCTACACAGGCAATCATCATGGCGGTACCGGACCGCAACGACCTGCTCATGAAGCTGGAGGATTTCCGCGCGGGGCTGGAAAATCAGATCACCGACCGCCTCAAGAGCCACAAGGAGACCGTTTCACGATTTCTCGACAACTACGCCCTCCACAAGGTAAAACAGCGCCTCGCCCACAACCGGGAACAGCTCTCCTGGCAGCGGGATCAGCTGAACCGGTTGCTCCGGAACCGGCTGCAGTACCGGCGCGAGCAGACCGATCGGCAGAAAGAGCAGCTGCCCCGGCTTCTCAAACTCCGTTTGCAGCAGCAGCGGGAGAAGATCCGCCAGGTTAGCGACACGCTGGTCAACGTCACCGATCGTCGGATCATGCAGCTGAAAGCGCACCACAACGAACTCCACCATCGGCTCCTTGCCGTCGATCCCAACGCCCCGCTTAAAAAAGGTTATACACGGGTTTATCAGGATGACCAGTGGATTCGTTCGGGCGATCGATTCCGGGAAGATGCGCCGTTTGAGATAGAATGGTCGGATCACCGCACGTCCCTGAAACCGTAGCACATCACTTCAACCGTAGCGCATTGCTGAAGCTGCAGCGCATTGCTAAAACTGCAGCGCATTGCTGAAGCTGCAGCGCATTCCTGAAACTGTAATGCATTCCTGTTACCGCAGCACACCTATCAGCCGCCACACTCCCGTTGACAGGACAAATCCGCACGTGCGGATACATCCTTACATCAGCATCATTTTCACCGTTTCAATACGGGACTGACTGGCTTTGGTGATAATGAACTTGTGATTTCCGATCACAATCTCTTCGTTGACCTTCGGGATGCGTCCGACCTCATTGATGATGTAACCGGCCACGGTTTCATAATGGGTACTCCTGGGCGGAAACTTCATGGACGGATATTTCTCCGAGAGCTCCTGCAGCGGCACATCCCCACTCAAAATGAATGTATTGTGTGATATCCGCTTCATCACGGTATCCTCCATATCATATTCATCCTGGATATCGCCTACCACCTCCTCGAGCAGATCCTCGGTGGTCACCAGTCCGGCGGTCCCCCCGTACTCGTCTATTACAATAGCCAGTGAAATATTGAGCCTCTGAAACTCCGAGAGCAGGTCCTTGGACTTCTGACTGGATGGAATATGCTTGACCGGCCGGATAATCTCGTTCAGTTTCGCGGGTTTTTTAAAGAGATCATAGGCAAAAACCACTCCGATCACATTATCGATGTTATCCTCATAGACCGGCAGTTTTGAAAACCCTGACGAGACAAATTTCTGCAACGCTTCCTGCAGACTTGCATTTTTTTCAACAGCCACAATTTCCGTCCGCGGAATCATCGACTCCCGGACACGCTTGTTGGACAGCTGCAGTACATTCGTCAGCAGCTCGGAGTCCTCGCGGTCGATATCCGAATCGTCACTGTCGCCCACTTCCCTGAGCAGCATTTCAATATCCTGCCGGCGGTAAATCTGTTCGGATGATTCCAGATCAGGGATCATGAAACGGATCAAACGACCGGCCGCCCCGTTGGCGACAAATATAAACGGAAGGAAGATCACATTGAGCACACGATGTATCCCTGCCAGATTGAAAATGAGCGCCTCGGAGTTGATCCGGAACATTACCTTGGGAATCACCTCCCCGAAAATCATGATCACGAACGAGGCGATAAAGGTCTGGATGAGCAGTATGACAATATCCGAGGGATATGCCTCAAACACCGAAATATAGAGTGCGGATACCGGCTGGATCAAAAACAGTGCCATGAGAGTGGCATAGATCACATTGATGACATTGTTGCCGATCAGCGTCGTCGAAAGAAACGCTTCGGGATCCTTGAGGAAATGGGAGAGCGCTTTGGAGCGCATGGTACTGTTGCGTGCTCGAATCTCAAGTTTCAACCGGTTGGCCGAGACGTATCCAATTTCGGAACCGGCGAAAAAGCCACTCAGCAGAATCGTAATCACGATCAGGAGCCACTCATTCATAGGCCGGCTCCCGGTTCAGGTTCAGGTTCAGGTTCAGATTCCTGCGATAACGAAGTTGTATCCAAAGCGGGTTGTACAGTTTGATTGCAGCAATGCACGAAAGATACGACTTTATTTATTACGAAACCCGGGTTTCCGTTTCTCCAGAAAGGCGGTGGTCCCCTCCGTGGAATCCTCGGTTCCGCACAAATAACCAAACAGACGGGCCTCGTCATGAAACCCATGGGCGCGATTCGGGTAAGCGGCATGCACCGACTGAATCGCCATTTTGATGGCAACCGGAGCCCGGTTAATGATATGCTTCAGCCATGTTATGGATGTCTCAAGCGCCCGGCCTTCATCCACAACCCGGTTGACCAGCCCGTAATTCCATGCTGTTTCGGCGTCAATCGGCGTACCATCCAGGATCATCTCCAGAGCCCGGCCCTTGCCGATCAGTCTCGGGAGCCGTTGGGTGCCGCCGTAACCGGGCATCAGCCCCAAACCCAGCTCGGGCAACCCGAACCGGGCGCTCCGGGAAGCAACCCTCAGATGACAGGCCAGGGCAAGTTCACAACCGCCACCAAGTGCATATCCTTCAACCGCGGCAATCACCGGCTTGCCGGTCGATTCGATCACCGACATTACGGCCTGCCCCTTGCCGGAAGCCCGTTCGCCCCCTTTTTTCTTCAGATTCTGCAGCTCGGCAATATCGGCACCGGCCGCAAACGCCTTCTCCCCGCTTCCGGTAAGGACGATACCTCCTGCATCGTCATCCTCCTGCAGATCTTCAAACACCACCCGCAACTCATCCAGCACCTGGTTATTCAGTGCATTTCTCTTATCGGGACGGTTGATCGTCACGGTCGCAATACGATCGGCGATCTCCACCAGCAGCAATTCGGAATTAAGCTCCATTCGTTGTGATTATTGTCGGGGTCCGTTTTCTGCCATCATTGCATTTGACTACCCTGACGATATACAAAAACTGTGCGTTTATCACAACGTTTTTTTGTCTTGCGGCTCCATGTTTTATCTGTTTAAATGTTTCGTTACATAAGGTCAGATGTAATGCCATGACCGTATGTAATCATCTGCCTGGGTGTCCGGGCGCCTGCCCGGTCATGGACATTTCAGACGTTCATATACCGGTCATACCGGGACAGCAGCACCGCATCTTCTTCCATCTGTTGTATATAGCCCGAGGTCTCTTCCAGCTCGCTCATCATCTCATCCAGCTGATGGTCGAAATCTTCGGGATGGTACATGGTGAGCGATTTTTCATACACATACTGAATCGCATCCTCGATCGTCTGAAGCCGGGTGTGGCACAAATCGGCTTTCTCTTCGGTTACTTTCAACTTCTCCAGCCGCTTGTTCAGGATATTCAGCCGGCGCTTCTTTACATCGTACAACTGTTCCGAACGCACGGAGGTCATCTCTTTCTCAAGAGAGCGGATCTCTATGATCAGCGCACCGGTCGAAGCATTTCTCAGGTATTCGCTGAAACGCTCGCGGAGAATCAGCAGATGCAAGTACTCCGCCACCAACGCTTCCATGCGGTTGAGCAGTGGCTGCGTCAACACACGCGATGAGCCCGGCATCCCCTCGAAACTGTCCCCGACCTTGTCGTAGATCCGTTTCAGCGCCAGAAACCGTTTCTGATGGGCCGCATCCAGCCGGTCGAACCGTGCTTTCTCCTGCCCGGCAGCATCTTCATCAGCCTCCCGGCGACTGGCTATATGGTGACGGAACCAGGGCTTCCATGGCACCGTGCCCAGATACAACAGCTCCAGCCCCAAACCGATCGTCAGAATCAGTGTGGGCATCCAGGGAGTCTGTGAAAAAAACACAGCCAGCAGACTGACGGTCATCATGAAACCGATGTTCACCGGATGCAGAAAAGCCTCCCTGGGATAATTTGTGGAGTGTGTATCAGACATGATTGTTTTTATTCACATGTGTAACTTTATGGGACCTGGTCGCCGGTTCGTTGCGTTCTACTACGATTTCGGACGGATCTTTTTTGGCGGAAAGGGTCCGGGGTCCGGCCATCTGCTTCTTGAACTGCTTGACGATCTCTCCGGCTTTCAGTTTTTCGGCATCGTACTCCAGTTCCAGTGCTTCACTGTCCACACTGTCCAGCGCCAGTTCCATCCGCGCCTCGTTCCGTGCCGTATCTTCCCTGATGCGTGAAATCATCTCATCATGGGTCGCGTCCATGCCGCCCACTTCAAACTGCTCAAGCGTATCGGCCACCCGGGCCTGCCAGGCCGATCGTTCGCTCTCGCGCATCGCATCCTTTGCTTCGCGGATCTTGCGGTCTTTCTCACGCATGAAGGTTTTCTTCACCTGCAAGGCCTTGTCATAGGCATTCCGGGCGTGCTTCAGCTGCTGGCGGGTCGTCTCCAGCGAATCGCGCGCTCGCTGCAGCTGCAGGGCATAGTTCTCGGCGATGTCATCGCGATTGGCCTGAATGGCCGACTTGATGCGCATGGACAAATCCGACGTCTGCTCTTCAAGACGCTGGACCTCTTTCTGAAGAAGCATCACATTGGCTTTGACCGTCGCAATGTTTTCGTTCATACGCGGCACCTGATCGTTCAGCTCGCGTATGTTAAGTTCCAGGATGCGCCTGGGATCTTCTATAGCACCTATCGCACCTCCAAAGATCGATTTAATCGCACGTACAAATCTTCTCCACATGATTGCTCCGGTTTACGGTTCAAAATAACCGGACCGGGTCAGGAGGAGCTCCAGGATGTTGCGCCGTCGCGTGTTACCATGTCGGTGATCAGAGCCGGAGTCTCCGGCCGGGAAGAACCAACGGTAACGGCATCCTGCAGCATCTGCCGGACCCTGTCCGTTGCTTCTTCATTATTCGTACAACACCGTGCAATTGTTTCACCCTCTTTTACGTCATCGCCGATTTTTCTTTCCAGAATGATGCCGGCGTGCGGATCAATCTCGTCATCTTTCGATTTGCGGCCCGCCCCCAGCTCCACACCGGCATCACCGAAAGTATGTGCGTCCATGGCCGTAATATAGCCGCCGGCCGGTGCGTTCACTTTAAAGCTGAGTCCCGCGGCAGGGTATGCATCGGGATGATCGAGGTAGTAGACCTCTCCGTCCTGCGCCTCTACAATGTCCCTGAATTTCTGCATGGCTGTTCCATCCGATACCGCCGCTTTGCTCTTCTCCACCCCCTCGTCGATCGACTCCGCCTTGCCGCCGAGATAGATCATGGTGCCCGCAAGCTGATGACTGACCCGGTTCACATCCTCCGGTCCGCCACCATTGAGGCAGTCAATACTCTCCTCTACCTCCAGCCAGTTGCCGATCTTGTAACCCAGCGGCTGCTCCATACTGGTCAGCCAGGCTATGGTCCGCTTGCCGAACTCCTCCCCGATGGCGACCAGCTTTTCAGCCAGCTCTAACGCCTGTTCCCGGGTTTTCATAAAGGCGCCCGAACCGTATTTCACATCCAGTACCAGCGCATCGATCCCCTCCGCCAGTTTTTTACTCATGATACTGCCGGCAATCAGCGGAATCGACTCCACCGTAGCCGTAACATCCCGCAGCGCATACATCCGCTTGTCGGCCGGGGCAATCTCATCCGTCTGACCGATCAGAACCAGGTTTTGTTGTTTCAGTACCTGCACATACCGTTCCAGATCCAGTTCAACATTAAATCCCGGGATGGACTCAAGCTTGTCCAGCGTCCCGCCCGTATGGCCCAGGGCACGGCCCGAGATCATCGGCACCGGCACCCCGCAGGAAGCCACAATCGGAGCAAGAATGAGTGATGTCTTGTCACCCACGCCACCGGTCGAATGCTTGTCCACCTTGATGCCGGGAACCTCAGACAGATCCATCACTTTTCCGGAATGCAGCATTTCATGGGTCAACGCCGCCGCCTCCCGGTCATCCAGGCCGTTCAGAAAGGCTGCCATCAGGAAAGCGCTCATCTGGTAATCCGGCATGCCGTCCTTGCTGTATCGTTGAATCAGATACTTGATTTCATCCGGACTCAGGCTCTCCCGGTCACGTTTTTTCCGGATGAGGGATGCGATATTATAGGCGTTCATCGATTATAACGGTTATTTTTTCTGTGATACTTGTATTCCGAAGTACTATGTTTAGGAGTCATCAAAAAAATGATATCTTGCAGGGTGTCCCATCGGTCATCCATGATGCCGATGAGGCTGCATCTTTGACCTTTTGCTAACCTGCACGGTAAGGTACCATTATCGTACAGATTCTCAACAATGGCAACATTCGCATGGAAATCTCCCTGTTTCAGCTGCTGATATTACTTCTGCTGTTCTTTCCCCTCATAAAACGGGTATTTGACAGTCTGGGAAACAAAGAGGAGTCCGCTGAAGAAGCGGAATATCCGGAGGACCCCTGGTCCGCCGAACAGCATCCGTACGGACGGATGCCGCAGGAAGAACCGGAACGCGGAAATTCCCGAACTTCCGGAGACACCGTGAGCCGGACCGCCGCCGGGACATCACATACCAGCCAAAGGGATACCGGACCGACATCCCGCCGCTCCGAATCCCGGACACCCTCTCCAGGTGGCTCCGATGAGCACAGCTGGGAGGATTTTTTCGAAGGACTGGAGAGTGTGCTTTCCGGCAAAGAGTCCGAAGTATCGCCGGAACAGAAGACCCGGGAACAGCCCCGTGAATATCAGTCCCGGGACGCTTCGGCCCAAACCGGATCGGCCGCCCAAACCGCCGCAAGCCGGCAGGCGGAATCGCATCGCCACCCGTCCCACGGACCGGTCTATTCCGGAGAATCCACCGCTTCGCAACCGTCAGCCCCGCGGCAGTCATCCGAACGACGCTCATCCACTCCGCGCGATCCGTACAGCCATGACTCCGATACCGGATCGGATCTCGGTGAGCAGGTATCCCGGGAACTTGAAGAGGGAGGTAACCCGATTTATGCCACCCTCGACGAGAGCCTGGAAGTGGCCAAAATCGGTGCAAAAGGGCGAAAGAATGTCAAACGTATCCTGAAACACCCGGAAAAGCTTCGTGACGGTATCATATTGAAAGAAATTCTTGATTTGCCGATATCACGACGTCGTCACTATCATCGATTCTGAAAGTATTCCCGTGATCACCGTTCTGGCCGACCAAAACCACTATCTTCTTGAGCAGTATCTGCACCCCTCCATCCGGCTGGATTCGTATGACCCCATTGCGGGATGGACCGATGAACAGATACGGAGCGCCGACGCGTTGCTGGTCCGGACGGTAAACCCCGTGAACCGGGATACACTGCCCGAATCAAGCAGCGTTCGCTTTGTCGGAAGTGCCTCGGCCGGCAGGGATCATCTGGATGATGAATGGCTCGCGTCCCGGAATATCCATGTAGCCGACGCCAAAGGATCAAACGCCCGCTGTGTGGCCGAGCATGTCGCCGTATCGGTATTGTCGTATTGTGAATCGGCGCATCGGGATCCCCGTCAATTGACCGCCGGTATCGTGGGAGTGGGACAGACCGGCTCTGCAACGGCAGCTATTCTTCAGGGTCTGGGCGTACACTGTCTGCTCTTTGACCCGCCACGGGAGCGGCGGGAACGTAACGGCGAGTCCGAAACCCCTGTGGGCGGCCGCCCGTTTGTCTCCGTATCACCGGATGAGGTGCTCTCCGCCGATATCCTGACATTTCACGTCCCTCTGGTTCACAACGGTACGGACGCCACCCGCCACTGGTATGACCGCGAGAAGATCCGGTCGACCGGAAAGATACTGGTGATCAACGCCTCGCGCGGCGGTGTCGTTGATGAAACCGAACTGCGGAAAGCCGCCGGAGATGGCCATGTTGCCGGTTTTATCCTTGATGTATGGGAAAACGAGCCGCTTTTCGACGACGAAAGTGTAAAGCAGGCATTTCTCGCTACCCCGCATGTCGCCGGGTATTCGATAGAGGCCAAGCGAAAGGCCACCGAAATGATGTGCCGCGAACTCCACCGGTTTTTCGGTCTTGACGATCCCGAACCCCCTTCCGACCCTCCCAAATCGGTGTCCGTTACCGGGTCCGGAAGCTCACTGACCGGCATCCTGAAACAGCTGCACCCGGCCTGGACCTACGATACTTCGTTGCGGGCACTGACCGGAACTCCTCCATCCGAAAAAGGATCCGCCTTTCTTGAACTGCGCCAGAAAACCCCGCTTCGCCATGAGTTTCAACAGATGACCATCCCGGAAGCACTGACGCAGCAACATCCCGAACTACTTCACCTCGGACTGCAAACCGGACCATGAAGAGCCTGACCCAGCGCATATTGCCCTTGAAAGATATATCACCGGCCCGCCGCATCACGGCGGTGGTACCCGCACTCGTGATGCTGCTGGCACTGGGATGGCTGGGACACGACCTCGCTCTTTCCGAACGGACGGTACTCTTCCGGTACATGGCGATGGCCTTTGCCGGAATCATGGCCTTCATCACCCCCCACCAGCTCTTTCCCGACGGCGACAAGACGCTCATACTGCAGCTGAACCTGT
>SLOL01000157.1 GCA_007132495.1 Balneolales bacterium | reverse complement strand
TGGCGGCCTTCGGTTGACCGTCTATAACAACCCGTAGATCAGTCTCGCCACCACAAAAAGCACCAGAAGGCCAAATCCGATTTCAAGCGTTCGAAGCCGGAAGACATGAACCAGGCCCACCCCGTATCTGGCGCCATATAAACCTCCGATAATAAGCGGAAGCGCCATCCCGAAATCCACATAACCGAGACTGAGACCGGAATAGCTTTCCGATACCGGTGACAACAGGGCCAGCTGCCCCCACCCGGAAAGGGTGATCAATGTTATAGCCATGGATGATATGCTCACTACTTTGCGATACCCAAACGACAGCAGGACCGTCATTGCAGGTACCAGCAACAAACCGCCACCCACCCCGGCCAATGTGGCAAGCATGCCTGAAGACAATCCGATTGCCACGGCATGATACCATCTCATTTTTTTGACATTGCGCCCGGTTTCAATTTCCGAGGGTTTTTTTCTGAAAAAATGGTAAGCCGAATAGATAAGAATCAGCGAAAAAAAAATGGTGAACTCAAACTCATTATATATCGGAGAGGTTGCCAGCATGCGACCGATGAATGAACCGGCAATGCCGAAGAGACCAACCATCATTGCTTCCCGGACAAAGAGGTTATCGGTCTGATAATGCTTGAAGCTGCTGCTGACAGAAGCCGTAAAGTTGCAAAGCAGGCTGGTGCCCAGCGTCCACAGTACCGGGTCTTCAATGCCGATGGATTGAAACAGGAACAGCAAAACCGGCGTAAACAATATGCCGCCGCCCAAACCGAAAAGGCCCGCGATCAGGCCTCCAACGACTCCTGCAATGATGAGAAGAATAAGTATAATAGTCATAACACGGAATAATTTACCCTGAAATATACCGGCATAAGCTTACTTATAAAAATGGCATTCCCCTTTCTTTTTTCGAAAGAAATGCTTCGATTAACGTTAATTTCTCATAATTTGAGCTATTGAAATACGACATGAATTCGAATATTTAAACAGATGCAATTACCCGTATTCGCACTGGATAAACTGGATTTTGATAAAATCAGGAAGTTTCTGATCTCTTATGTTTCGACACCAACGGGAGAGCAGCGGATACAGGATCTGACTCCGGCCGGTAGTTTGGAAGTGACTTCACAACGTTTGATGGAATCCGCCGAGATGCTGCATTTGTTAAATGCCTCCGAATCCCCTCCCCTTGAGACCCTTGAAGAGGTATCTGATGCTCTCGGCAAAGCCGGTATAGAACGTTTTGTACTTGATGGGGAAAGTCTCGCCATGATCGGAAAATGGGCGGGAGCAGCAAGAAAACTGCGTATGTATTTTTCAAAGCGCAGCGATCAATACGAATCACTCTGGCGTCTAGCCCATACACTCCAGCCGGTCAAAGAGCTTGAGGAACACATCCACAAGGTCCTTGATGAAAAAGGCAACCTGAAAGATGATGCCAGTCCCGAATTGTCACGTATCAACAACCGCATCATTTCACAAAAGCAGTCGGCTCGCACCATGCTGCAGCGCATACTCCGGCAGGGTAAAGAGACGGGTATGACCAGCGACGAGGAAGCTACACTGCGTGGTGGACGTCTGGTTATTCCTGTCAAGGCCGAGTACAAACGAAAGATCAAGGGATTTATTCACGATACTTCAGCCACCGGCCACACCGTCTATATCGAACCGATTGAAGTGTTCGAAGCCAATAATGAAATTCGCGAACTGGAATCCGCCTGGAGACGTGAAGCGGAGCGTCTTCTGCGGGCGTTGACACAGCATGTCGGGCTACATACGGACATTCTTCGGCATAACGCACACCAGATCGGACGCGTGGATGCCTGCTATGCCACCGCCAAACTCGGTATGCAGTGGAATGGTGTTATACCGGAAATCTCAGAGGATGGTTCTCTGATCCTTAATGAATGCCGTAACCCGCTCCTTCTGTTCAAGTTCAACCGGATATCCGAGGCTTTCTCTCGGGTAATCCCTTTGAACCTGACCATGGAACCCGATGAGAAGGGGATTATTATCACCGGTCCCAATGCCGGAGGCAAGTCGGTTACCCTTAAAACATTCGGACTGAGCCTTGTACTTGCACTATGCGGTATCCCGATTCCTGCCCGGGAAGGAGCCAGACTGCCGTTTATCAAAGGTTTGTATATTGATATGGGTGACGAACAATCCATCGACAATGATTTGAGCACCTTTTCATCACGTCTCAACTGGATGAAACATGTTCTCAGGCAGTCCGGCAGGAATTGCTGGGTACTTATTGACGAGGCGGGAAGCGGCACCGATCCGGATGAAGGAACCGCACTGGTCAAGGCGTTTCTCGAATTATTATCTGAAAAAGGTACCCGAAGCATCATCACCACCCACCATGGCGCCCTGAAGATCTTTGCTCATGATACAGAGGGATGGAGCAACGCTTCCATGGAGTTTGACCAGGAGTCTCTCTCCCCTACCTACCGGTTTCAAAAAGGCATTCCCGGGAGCAGTTATGCCTTTGAAATAGCAGACCGGCTGGATGTACCGCCGGATTTGACTCATCGCGCCCGACAGTGGGTCGGTTCGGGAAAAAACAAGCTTGAGTCCCTTATCATCAATCTTGAACAGGAGTCCCAGAAGCTTCAGAGCCGCAAGGATGAAATCTCCAGGCTGGAACACTCCTGGAAGCAGTCCCGGGAGGAGCTGGATAAACGGCTGAGCCGGGTCCGGGAGGAGCGGGATGAAATCCGCAGCCGTGCTATGGCAGAGGCTGAAAATCTGCTGCAAAACGCCAACAAAAAAATCGAGGAGGCTATACGGGCTGCTTCTGAAAAAGACAAACCCACCCTTGAACAGAAGCGCAGAGATGTGGAAAAGATGGGCTCGGAAGTTCGGGAACACCAGAAGAGGCAAAAAAAGAAACACCGACCCACGAAAGTTACCAGGAAACCCGGTGTGGGTGATCCGGTTCGGCTTCTCGACAGTAACTCAACGGGAGAACTGGTTGAAATTTCAGGAAAGAAAGCCACCGTTGAAATCAATGGACTCCGGGTAAAAACACGATACGACAACCTGGTGGTTTCCGATAAAAAACCTGCCCAAAAGCCCTCAAAAGGCTATACTTATGCAGGCGCTCTTTCCGGAAATGATACGGTACGCCCTTTTCCGGGATCCCTGGATATCCGCGGCAAGCGGGGTGAACAAGCCGTAAGCGAAGTCATGCGGTATGTAGACGAAGGCCTCTCAAGAGGCATGCAGCAGCTGACGATAGTCCATGGAAAAGGTGACGGCATATTGCGCAGGCTGGTTCATGACCATCTCGCGTCACGGTCGGATGTCAAGCATTTTGAAACCGCCCCCATAGAGGAGGGTGGTGACGGGTGCACCTACGTCTATTTTTGACCAGGTCTGCCGGTACAAGACCACGGAGTAATAAAAAGGTATGAAAGAGGATGTTGCTCTCATCCACCGTACCCTTTACAATTGAAGCGGATTAACACCGACCAGCCAGAGAATCAGAATCAGAACTATAGCCCAGATAGCCATAAGAATAATCTTCATGGCAACAATGATTTTAGCTTCGCGACTCTTGAGACTGGCAGGAATGATATACCCCATCTTGTGCATCATCCATCGGGAACCAAGGGATGAAATCACAAATATTGCCAGCAGAAGTAATAAGTTAGAAACAAAAGGGTCCATGGTGTGCTTGTATGGTCCTGATGAGTGCGTTTCAGAACATATACCCGATATTCATGTAAATGCGGTACATTTCATCTGAAAATCCGGTATCAAATCGCAATATAAAGTCGGGTGTAAAGGCTGAAAAAGCAACTCCGCCGCCAAAGGTGCGATGGTGGTTGCGAAAAAGGTCCTGCAGTCCATCCTCTTCTTGAAACACCCTGCCCGAGTCGTGGAAACCGTGTATGCCGACCCTGAGCTGATGCGGGGTATATTCGTATAACCATGTACGCAATTCGATGTTATAAAATACTCTGGCTTTACCACGAAAGCGGAACAGAGGGTAGCCCCGAAGGGTCTCTTCGTCACCGAGATAGGGCTTTTTCCAGTACGGAACCTTTCCTCCTGTCCAGGAACCGGCCGTCCTGAGGGCCAGCACCGGCCTGAAATAGGGGATCGGGAGGGTGATATACTGACGCACATCCCCACTGAGCAGGGTCATGGGATAATCGCCGATAAGCAATCCGGGGGCCCATTTGCCACTGACCTCCAGGCGGTTTCCCCGGGTAGCGGCAAATTCACTGTCCCTGTTCTCCCAAATGAGGCCCAGGCCGGCCATGCTGGTCCAGCCGCCGTCGATACCCCTGGGACGATCCAGACCCATAAGCTTCTCCGCATCATCATCGGGCATTTCATAATGTATAAATGTCGAACCGGTTATATCAAGAAAACCCTCAACGCTTTCGGGCCTGAAGACGGTTTTCCGGCCGGTCCACTCCATTCTTCCGCGCATCACGCCATAATTATAGTAGCGCTCTTCCCATCGTTCTGAATCGAAAGCAGAGCGGTTGCCCAGTCCGAAATAGTTGTCGAGGGGATGGCGCTCACCGAGCAACACCCACCGGGAGCGTATGGATCTGCCGAAGGTCTCCGTCTGTTCATACAGGATGCGAAATTCAAGCAATCCTTTCGTTGATGCCTGGGTCCGAAGTTCGGTCAGGGATACATAGGGATGTGCATCCGGATGATACCGGTAGCGGTTGACAACGGCCGCTCCTATGAATCCCAGATCCGATGCATAGGCTGCAGCCGGGACAATAGCGGTGACCACCGTGTCACCCGGGACACGCTCCGGTATCATGGTCGTTTGCCCTCTTGCCTGCTCTGAAACAAACAGCAAACAGATAAAAAATAAGATGTGGTGAGATAATCGAAACACGAAAACAGATATCAAAACAGGTTCAGCCGGTGACACCGGACACGGAAATCCCTCGGTTTCTCAGTTCCATATAGACCGGTATTAAAACGCAAAACGAACAACTGCAAAGTTACACCGATGTTGTACAACTCACAAAACCGGAAAACAACGGTCATAACCATCCCATCCGTTATACTGCAGCCCGGAACTCATTGGCGATCAACCAGGTATTGATTTTATTTAGACTGCATATAAATAACATTTGGCAATAAACCGGTTTTTCTGTAATTTTGATTCACCTTTCAGACTGTGATAACAATAACATTTTTAAATATTTATGGCCTCTGTACCAGTCGAACACAGGTTGAAAGCTCCTATTTAAAAAATTACGGTAAATCATTTCCAGGTTATCCGGCCGGGCAACGGCCGGAGTGATTTTCAACACCTTTTGAATAATGCTATCTATTCTACTAACGCTCTTCATGCTATTTTCCGGTGACCCGGAAGCGGGGCCTGCCGGAACCCTTGAAGGTACCGTACAAAACGCCGAAAACGGATCCCTCTCTCACGCTCACATCGCTTTGCCGGAGATTAACAAAGGAATCATTTCCCGGCGCGACGGCTCCTTTGTGCTCACCGATATTCCGGTCGGAGATCACCGGATCGTTATCAGCCATATTGGTTATGAACGGCAGGAAAAAACCGTCACCATCCGGGAAGATGACAGCACCGAAATACACGTGGTGCTCATTCCAAGCTACGAGATGCCACAGATGGAAATCGTCGGTAAATCGCCGGAACGGCTCTCCAGAGTTCCCGGATCGGCATCGGTAGTTACGGCACAACAACTCGAACAGACCCAGCCGGTCAGTAATTCAGAAATCTTCCAGCAGATACCGGGAGTGCATGCTGTAGATCATGAGGGAATGGGCCTGCGTGCGAACATTGGAATTCGAGGTCTTGATCCGGACCGAAGCCGGAATGTGCTCATGCTTGAGGACGGCATACCGGTTGCGCTTGCCCCTTATGGCGAACCGGAGATGTACTACACCCCTTCCATAGCGCGCATGGAGAGTATCGAAGTGGTCAAGGGAAGCGGATCAATCATGTTCGGTCCGCAGACCATCGGCGGAGTGATCAACTTCATCACACCCGACCCGCCTCCTGAACCCCGTTTGAATGCTTATGTATCCGGAGGTGGCAGCGGCTACTTCACCTCCCGTATGAAATACGGCAACACCTTCGGCAACTCCGGACTGCAAATGTCCTATCTGCGACGCCAGGGTGAGGAGGTCGGCCCATTGAACTTTCAACTGAATGACATCAACACCAAATGGAAGCTGACCATGGGCGACCGTTCGGTACTTGGTGTCAAAATGGGTATCTATGACGAAGTATCCAACTCCACTTATGTGGGGCTCAGTCAGCCTTTGTATGAAAGCGGTGAACACAACTACACGGTACTTGCCCCGGACGACGAGCTGGATATCCGGCGATACTCAGCAAGTATGACGCTTGACCATTTCTTCAACGACCACGTCCAGCTGCGTACAACCGCCTACGCTTATACCACCCGCCGAAACTGGTCAAGGCAGGATTTCGACAACGTGCCCGTGGAGGGCCGGGATTACAGCCATATTATTGGCAACACGAATGAGGAGTTTGGAGCGCTCTATTTCCGGCCAACTACCGGTAACCGGAACCGTGAATTTGAGGTAATCGGTCTGGAGCCCCGGCTGAGCGCCCGGTTTCATTTCGGCGAATTTCGCAATGAACTTGACGCGGGTGTACGCTTTCTCTATGAGCGGGCCTTTGAGCAGCGCATCAATGGTTCCACAAAAAGTCCCACAACCGGAAACATCCGGGATGATGAAGTACGAACCGGATATGCCACCAGTGCATTTGTCCAGAACAGGTTTTATCTGAATTCAAGTCTGACCACAACCCCTGGCTTGCGCGTGGAGTATTATCGATATGAAAGGGATATTCTCCGCAATAAATTCGAGGATATGCAACTAATGGCAACCGATGATGTTTTCGCGTTCATTCCCGGAGCCGGACTCAATTACCAGCTGGGTCCGCAATCCTCACTTTTTGCCGGCGTGCATCGCGGTTTCAGTCCGCCCCGCATTAAAGACGCCATCACGGCCACCGGCAGCAGTGAACAATTGGATGCCGAATGGAGCTGGAGTTACGAAACAGGCTTTCGATTGCAGCCCTACTCCTTTATGCGATCCGAGGTCACGGCCTACTACATGACCTTCCAGAATCAAATCATACCGGTATCCGAGTCTTCCGGAGGTGAGGGATTGACCACTGCTGCGGGACTCACGAACGGAGGAGCAACCGAACACCGGGGGCTGGAATTTCTCTTTAACCTGACACCCTTTGCCCAATCGCAGCACTCTTTCTCTGCCGAATGGACACTGGGCGGAACCTGGAACAGGGCCTGCTTCAGTGAAGACCGTTACGTCACCGATGGCGATCAGGTGGTCAACATCAAAGATAATGATCTGCCATACGCACCGGAGTGGACGGGATTTACGCAATTATCGGCAAGTCACCATTCCGGAGTTTCCGGCTATCTGAAAGCGACATGGACCGGCGAACAGTTTGGTGATGTGCTCAACAGGACCGAGCCCACGCCGGACGGACGGGAAGGCATGCTCGATAGTTTTACAGTGCTGGATACCGGAATACGCTATCAATTACCCACGCAATTCGATGCAACGTTTTCGATAGCGGTGAAAAACCTGACCGATGAACGCTATATCTCATCCCGACGACCCCAGGGAATCCGGCTGGGACTTCCGCGCATGATCACCTTCGGTCTCGATTTGAAAATTTAGGCGGCAAACAAACCATTTCGACATCGACCCGAACATTCAGCAACAGGCCGGAAGAGTTATATGCCGGGCTTTGGATAGAGTTTCAGTATTGCAAGTCACCATTGACGGGCAAAGAAATGATCTTCATGCTGGAGATTTTGACACCGGCCTGGAGATTCTTA
>SLOL01000091.1 GCA_007132495.1 Balneolales bacterium | reverse complement strand
TTCATGTCGATGTGCAGGTAGAGCCGCGGTTTCAGGCTCACGTGCTGATGCTCCCGTGCCACGCTGCTGTAAAGCGTGATACGGTGAACATCCTGTTCCAGGTCGTAGGCGGTGATGCGGTCGGGGTTCATACGGACGATTCGGTTTGCAAGCGTTTGATGGCCAATACCTTATCTGTTCATATCCATCGGGAGCGGTATTTTTTTGAAAAACACCGTTTGACACCATAAAATATATGTGTAATTTATGTGTACTGCTCTTTCAGAGCAAGTGTCGAAGCACAAAAAAGAAAGAAAAATCACAGCATACCGGTATCCGGTGCCGGCACGCAAAACGAACCGGAGCACAAAACGAACCGGAGCACAAAACGAACCGGAGCACAACGTGCAGGAGATACGATATCGGATCAACCCAAAAACCGTCCGACGTGGAAAAATATCCGGCCATCAACGTATTAAGCATATTCGCGGGGTTTCGCTCCCGGAAGGTGAAGTTCGGCATCACCCCGCTGCGGTTCCAGCTGCCCGACGGACAGAGCCACCGCATCGCGCAGGTGCGCCAGTCGCACACCGAGCGGGTCGGACAGGCGGTGCACTACCATTTTGTGGTTCGCTCCACCGAACAGCGCTACTTCCACATCGTCTTTGATGCCGGAAAGCTGACCTGGCACCTGGTCCAGGAATTCGACGCCGAGCTGCTTTTCAATGAGTGAGTGGGATCGGCATGCCCGGTACGCTTCCCAATGGAGATCAGTTCTGTTATTTCGCACAATTTGGAACGATCTTGTGTTCGCATCGCATCCTCTGAATAGCTATCTTTGCAACAGGTGTTTCGAATGGTTTTCCGGTTGAATGTGTGAACTTTTGCATGGCATCAGAGGATGCAGATGTGCCCGGACCGCAAGGGAGCAGGATGACAAATACAATAACTTTTTAGAAGTCTGGAGCTTGGAGAAATACAAAAACATAGACAGGTTTACCGTTGTTGAAGAACCACAAGCCGCTCCAACACTTTTTGAAGAGCAACTGGAGCGCTTGAAGAGCTATCCTCCGATCCGGTTTATGGGAAGCAAGCAACGGCTGATCCCATGGATTGACCAGGTTTTGAAAGAGTTTGAGTATGATACGGCACTGGACGCTTTTTCAGGTTCGGGTGTCGTCTCCTATTACTTCAAGTGTCTGGGAAAACGGGTGATTACCAACGACTTTTTGAATTTCAGCTATCTGATCAGCAAAGCAACGATCGAAAATTCGGATATTGCACTTGAACCTTCTGATATCGATAAACTTCTCTCCGACAATCAGGAGAAAGATGATTTCATCGAGCGGACATTTACGGATATCTTTTTTACCGGCTCGGATTTACAGTTTCTGGACCTGGTACACTCGAATCTGAACAAACTGGATAATGAATATCAAAAAAGTCTTGCACTTTCTGCATTGACACGGTCTTGCATCAAAAGACAGCCCCGTGGAGTGTTTACTATTCGGGGAGCCAATGGCATGTACAATGACGGGCGTAGAGACTTGAAATTATCGCTTGAAGAGCACTTTCTGGAACAAGTCAGGGTCTATAATGATACCGTTTTCGACAACGGGCTGGAGAATACATCGTACTGTGGTGATATTTTTGATCTGGATGTCGGAATTACTGAAAATGTCGACCTGGTTTACATGGATCCTCCCTATGTGCCCAATTCCGATGACAATGATTATATTAAACGGTATCATTTTGTAGAAGGACTTTCGCAATACTGGAGAGATCTTGAAATTATGGAGACCTCCAAGGTCAAAAAGATCAAGAAAAAATTCACGCCATTTTCCTATCGCAGGACTGCTATGAAGGCGTTTGACGCTCTGTTCAAGAAGTTTGAATCCAGTATATTGGTCCTTTCCTACTCTTCCAATGCCTATCCCGATTTGGAGACACTGGTATTATTGATGAAAAAATATAAGCGGGAAGTTCATGTGTATAAAAAGGCACACCGGTATCATTTTGGCAATCATTCCAATGTCAAACGTGCTGTTGTTGAAGAATATCTGATTATTGGCTTTTAGTGCGGCAGAGAGGTATTATCCGGATCGGATAAAAGGCGGCTCGCAAGACACTTGCAAGATTACCGGGGTAGATATAGTATATGAAGAGAATAAATCAATCACTTAATGATCTGTTGTCACGTTTATCGGTATTGACAACTGAGTGGAGGGATGATTTTTCACAAAAAGTTTTGCATGCCCTTGATGAATTGCCGGAACAAGGCCCTGTTACGCTTGACAGTATAGAGGCGTTGCTTCATTCAGATTATGAAACAGCAATCACCCTTTTTCAACTCTTTCTTGATCGATCGAAGGATGAATTTACTTATGAACTGAAAATTTTATTTCCGGAGGATGTTCCTCCTACTTCCAGAGGATTTCTCAATAACCCCTCAAAGTTTGTGCAAAAGCTGGAAGAGATGGGCCTGGTTGATGCTATTAATGATTATATCAACAGACCGGTTTCCTGGAAGGATATTATTGCTGAAAGGCTTAAAGGGGGGCGGGGAAGCGCTGTAAAAGGTCAATTCCGGGGTAAAGCCCTTGAAGATTTTGTGGAACAGGCAATTGTCTCTGTTTTTGGAAAGGATGACTTTGATGTCAGATGCAGTTTCACCGGAAAGGACGGGATGAGTACCGCAAAGTCGGATTTTGCCATACCCTCCAAAGAATCACCTTCGATACTTGTTGAGGTGAAGGCCTTTGGAGCCACCGAAAGCAAACAAACCAATGTGATTGGCGATGCAAAAGTTATTGTTGATGAGAAACGGCAGGATACGTTTTTTTTGTTGGTGACCGACGGTGTCAGTTGGCATGCAAGACAAAGTGATCTGAAAGGGTTATTGCGCCTGCAAAATGAAGGATATGTATATCGGATTTATACGAAAAGTATGGAACAAGACCTTGTTACAGATCTGCAACAGATGAAAACGGAATTGGGTTTGTAAGTTTTTCAGCCCCCGGATTTTATTAATTCAATCAATAGTGATGATGGATATGGCGGACTTTAAAGAGACGATGTTTTCTGGTTTCACCTTCCGTCTTCCCGGATGGGTCGCGTCTGTCCTGCCGGAACCATCCCATGTTTTTCGCAGCGATGAAGAGAAAATGCGCCTGGCCGTCACCCTGGCTGAAGAAAATGTCCGGCAGGATACCGGCGGACCTTTTGGAGCGGCGATCTTCAACCGGGACAGCGGCCGGCTCATTGTTCCGGGCGTCAATATTGTGATTCCGGCGCACTGGTCCGGCGGACACGCCGAAATGGTTGCCTTTGCTCTTGCACAGCAACTTTACCGGACGCACGATCTCGGCGGTGCGAACATGCCGTTTTGTGAGCTTTTTACCAGCACCGAACCGTGCGCGATGTGCCTTGGTGCTACACCGTGGTCGGGGGTCCGGCGCCTGGTATGCGGCGCCCGCGATGAAGATGCCCGCAGTGTCGGATTTGACGAAGGACCCAAACCCGCCGACTGGATGGCCGCACTGGAAGAAAGGGGCATTCAAGTGGTCCGCGATGTGCTTCGCGAGGAAGCGGCCGGAGTACTTCGCAATTACGCCGAACAGGGGAAACCGATTTACAATGCCCGCCAAAATCCGCCGGATACGACCGGAAAAAGGTGAATCCTCCCGGCGGGAGGACCTGATCATGTTTTTCCGGCGTGAATATTACGGTGTGATTGTTCCGGTGCGATATATAACGGCCTGAAATGATATGCCGCCGGATTTGGTTGTTGTGGACAGACATTATTCTTCCATTATTCACCCATAAATCATTACCATCATGATCTATCGCAATCTTGGTAAATCCGGCGTCAAGGTCAGCGCCCTGTCGCTCGGATCCTGGCTCACCTTCGGAAAACTCATTGACGACAAAACCGCCGGAAAGCTGATGCACACCGCCTACGATAACGGCGTCAATTTCTTTGACAACGCAGAAGGCTATTATTTCGGTAAATCGGAAGAGGTGATGGGAAAGATCCTGAAAAAAGCCGGATGGGATCGCACCACCTTCATGGTGTCCAGCAAGGTATTCTGGGGCGGAAAGCTGCCCAACCAGACCGGCCTGAGCAAGAAACATGTTTTTGAAGCGTGCCACGCCGCCCTGCGACGGCTTCAGGTGGACTATCTCGATCTCTATTTCTGTCATCGTCCCGACAAATCCACCCCCATGGAAGAAACCGTATGGGCAATGCACCAGCTCATTATGCAGGGCAAGGTGCTCTACTGGGGAACTTCCGAATGGAGCGCCCAGGAAATTATGGAAGCCCATGCCGTCGCCCGCCAGCACAACCTGATCCCGCCGGTCATGGAACAGCCGCAGTACAACATGATCCACCGCGAACGGGTGGAAGCCGAGTATGCCAAACTATATGATGTGACCGGACTCGGAACCACCATCTGGTCGCCGCTGGCCTCCGGACTCCTGACCGGCAAGTACAACGAAGGCATCCCGAAGGAACAGACCCGCCTGAAGGAGGAAGAGCTGGATTGGCTCAGGGAAGTGGTCCTGACCCCGGAAAAAATTGAAAAAGCCCGGGCTCTGACCACTTTGTCCGGTAAGCTCGGCATATCCCTGGCGCGACTGGCCATCGCCTGGTGTCTCAAAAACCCCAACGTCAGTACCGTCATTCTCGGGGCCAGTAAAACCGCACAGCTTGAGGAGAACCTGCGCGCCGTGGAGGATGTTGAACTGCTTGATGACGGCGTCATGGAGCAGATCGAGGAGATTTTGCAGAACAAACCGTGAGTACGGGAACTTATGTGCGGAAATTATCTTCGGAAAAGGGCCGGGACGGCTGTATCTGCAACAAACTGGGCCGCCTGCATCTGCAATAAGCATAGCCGAATATAATAGCAACAAACAGACCGGGCGGCCTCTGCCATGGCAGGACGGGCACTTCTACCACAGCAGCACCAGCCACCAGCCGGCCAGGGTCAGCAACCAGCCCGGAACCAGAGTCAGCAGCAGATTGACCAGGGCCTGTCTTTCGTATCCGCTCAGAAAAAGCTCCAGGGATTGCACCATCCAGCCGGAAAAGGTGGTGTAGGAACCCGCGAAACCCAGCGCGAGCACCTGGAAGAGCGGCTCCTCAATCCGGCCGGAAACGGCTGCGGCCGCCAGCCATCCGGCCATAAAGGCACCGCTCAGATTGACTACCATGATGCCCGAGGGAAAGGAGGTCGGGATCATAACATGCAGAAGACGGTCCACACCGTACCGGGTGCAGGCGCCCAGCGCACCGGCCAAGGCGGCATGGAAGATCAGCAGGTTTTCACTCATGCTTGCTTCCGGGATTTCCAGGTTCACGGGGTTCTCCGGTTCGGCCGGATTCAGCTGGTGTTTCACCGTTCCGGCCGGATCCCGGCGATGGCATGCACAGATAACGGGTATAGCGCCCGGCCGACCATCCCGCCCAGGCGGCTCCCAGACCGGCTAGGATCGAAACCACGGGATAAAGGACCAGCAAAACCGGGTTGAATGCACCGGAGGAGGTCACCGGATCAGTGGCTATCCCGGAAAAGAGAGCCAGGTCGGCGGTGATGCCGGAAAAGGTGGTAAACGAGCCGATCAGGCCGGTACCGAAAAAGGCCCTCAAATAACGGTGCCGGCCCCTCTGACGCACAAAAATGGTCAGCAGCCAGCCCAGCACAAAAGCGCCGGTGATGTTTTCGGTGAAGACGGCCCAGGGGAAGGAGTGGTATGCCGGCGAAAAGAGAATGCCCCAGTAGTAGCGAAGCAGGGCTCCGCATGCCCCGCCCATGGCGACCGCCAGCCAAACGATCGGGCTTCGTAGTGGCAAATCGGTTTTCTGCAGGCTTTTCCGGGCGGATTTGATAAGGACCTCCTGTATGGTTACGGGTACGACGAATTATTCCGGACGGACCGGTTCAGTGGTTGTTGGCACTGCATGCCGGAAATCGACCGGGGCGGCTACTTTTACAGGCCGCATGTTTACAGGAGTCATCAGCCCGGCAAGCCGGCCGGGCGGTTAGCTTGGTGAACTCCATCACCGGTTCTGAATATAATGCCATTTCATTCATATACGCCAGTGAAACCTTGAAGAGCTCCGGCAGAAGAAAACTGCCCCGGGCTCCATCATCACGATACCGCTCCCGGGCTTCGGTCGGCTCGCGGTATCACAAAACCGCTTCCGGACTCCGGCCGGCGTGTGACATCACAATACCAGCTCCGGGCTTCGGTCCGGCAATACAATCTCATCTCCTGAGATCCTGAACAGCGGATTTTTGCAACATTTTGATTTGTTGTTACGTACAATATTTAAGAAACCACAGGATTCCACCACGGGATCTGCCGAATCATGACCGGCGGTACCCCCGAAACCCCCGAAACCCGATGCATCATGCGCGAATCATTGTCTGCCATAACAAGCCGGGCCGGTTTCGTGAAGCCATGGCTTTTCGGATTGCTGCTTCCGGTGTTGCTCTTCACCGGATTCGAGCCGGTTGGTGCACAATCCCGCACCGAGGAGGCCAAAGACCGTCTCGATGGCAAGAGCAGTGAACCTGCGGTCGTCCAGGCCGCCCGTATCGTCTGGTATATCGGGATCGACGTGATGCCGGCCTTCTTATATTTCCGGCCCGTCCACGAAGATGAGCCGCCGCTACGCTATAACCGGTATCCTTATCAGAATCCGCGTTATACCGGTATTCGCAACTTCGATGACGGACATCGAGGCCTGTGGGATATTCAGGGGACATTTTCACTGCCGCAAACCTCCCGCGCCATGCAGCAGGCATCCGCAAAAGTGAAGCGGAATATCCGCTACTGGAGCCTGATCGCCGGTTATGAGTATCTCAAGGAAGATGGAGCCCCATATCCCATTCATCAATCCGAGTTCCTGTTTGAACGCAAATTCCGATTTCTGCCTCAAGGTGACGGCGGTCTTCAGCTGGGAGTCCGTACACTCGGACTCGACGGAGATGTCTATGCCGGACCGAATGTCGGTTTGAATCTGGAAATCTACCCGTGGCAGCCTTTCTCCATCGGATACAGCGGAAACATGACCTATACCACCTATGTCGGGGTGATCAACCACGGACTCGACATCGGTGTGCATATCGACGCGTCCCGCTTCTTTTTCCGGTACCGATGGCTGGATATCGGCGGGGTCAAATTCAACACTTTTACCGCCGGAGCCGGTTTTTATTTCTGAAATAGATTTGGAGCTTTGAACAAGACTTCAGACCTTGGCGAAGGAAGGTATTTAATCTATTCAAAACTTGATTTATAAACGGTCATGCCTGTTAATATTATTTTCCTCATAGCAATGATACTATCAGTCCTTAACTCCTTTCCCGCCCCGGGGCAGCAAACGGATCAGACACCCACGGTCCTCAAACTGACCGATAATTGGGAGTTTTCGGAGGCTGACCGGATTGAGTGGATGCCTGCCACGGTCCCCGGCACCGTTCACACCGATCTCATGGATAACGGCGTCATCGAGGATCCTCACTACCGGATGAACGAGGATGACGTACAGTGGATCGAAAACAGGGACTGGATCTACCGGACGTCATTCCGGGTGGATGAGGAACTCCTGGCATCGGACGTCGTGGAGCTTCAGTTCGAAGGACTGGACACCTACGCTCATGTCTATCTTAACAACCGGCGGATTCTGGAATCGGACAACATGTATGTCGGGCGGACCGTCGATGTCAAGGAGCAACTGAAGCCCGGTGATAACGAACTCCAGATTCTGTTTCAATCGCCGGTCAGCGAGGGAATGAAGAAGCTTCACCGGATCGACTACCATATTCCCGCCATCAATGAACAGGCGCCGATGGATGAACGGACCAGTGTCTTTAC
>SLOL01000144.1 GCA_007132495.1 Balneolales bacterium | reverse complement strand
TACCGGATACTGATTCCGCCATCGCTTTTTATCACTGTTGCCTTTAAAAATAGCAATTGCGTGGACACTTCCCAATAAATGACCCGGAAAATGCGATTTATCGCTCCCAGACCGCGTTTTGGCGATTGATATCCGGCAGGTTCCGGTCGGTATCTATTTCGACACGATAGACATCACGCTCCGAAATCACGATTTCGGCTTGACGCTTACCCTTCAACCAGGGATCAACCGGAATTTCGTAGTCGGCCACGGCACCGTCACCATAGGTGACCGTAATATAGACCGGCATCGGCACCTCTCCTTCATCCCGGATCACGATGCGGGTTCCTTCCGTAGTCTCCTCAACCAGGTCAATAGCCTGATCAAGAACCCAGGTTTCGTAGTACCAGCTGTGCCAGAACCAGGAGAGGTCACGACCGCTGACTCGTTCGAAAGTCCGGAAAAAATCCCAGGGATAAGCCTGCTTGAATGCCCACTCATTGATGAAACTCCGGTATGCATCCCGGAAGACCTCTTCTCCGATCACGGTGCGCAGCGCAACCAGGACCGCTGCAGGCTTGCGATAGGAAGCAATGATAAAATGGGTCCCCGTATAGTGATAATCGGATCTCCGCATCATCGGCCCCTCGTCGCCACGGCGGGCCGCATTCCTGTAGGCGATTTGTGCGGTACGATGGGGATTCCGCCCGGGATCGAAATCCATGACCGCTTCGGCCGTGCTGAACACCGTATTCCCTTCATCCAGCCAGCTGTAGCGGCGTTCATCCGTGCTTACAATCAGCGGCACCCACATATGGGCCAGTTCATGAGCCGTCACCGAGTAGAGAGCCCCGGCACCCCTCTGGTTGTAATCCCCCATAACCGTCATCATCGGATATTCCATCCCCCCGCCGATAATACCGGCCCCTTCAACGGCGGTCATATGCGGCCAGGGATAGGGAAAACCGGTCATATCCGACAAAAATGTGATGGCATGCTGCTGATAGGCGGTCACCTCCGACCAGAGCGGAGCCTCTTCCCGCCAAAAACTGTTGATGACCGTGTAGTCGGTCTCCCCGTCTCCGGTCAGATCCCCGACCGGGGTACGTGCAGCATCCCAATGGGATTCGCGAACAGCGCTGAACGCAACATCGCGCACATTCGCGGCAGTAAAGCGCCAGGCAAGGTTGCCGTCATCTGATACGGTTGAGGATAACCGGGTGGATGGCGCCTCCTCCCCGGCCGTGTGGACGCGAACCGGCTCATCACTCTGTTTGGCATGCTGCCACCGGTCATGCACATCGGGGTGGAGCACATCTCCGGCATTTTGCAACGCGCCGGTGGCCATTACAATCCAGTTTTCGGGGGCGCGAATGGTCAGGTCGTAGTCGGCGAAACCGTGATAGAATTCGGCCTGACCCAGCCAGGGATCCGGATGCCATCCCAGAACGTCATCGTAAACCACCATTTGGGGATACCAGTAACCCAGATAAAACAGATTGTCGTCACTATACCCCATGCGTCCGCCGGCGCCGCGCTGCGGTATGTGAAAGTCATAGTCGATCTCCAGCTCTGCACTATCTCCCGGTTCCACCCCGTCAGACAGCCGGACCACCATCCGCGTGCCCTCCACATCATACCGGTTCCGGTCTTCGGTACGGTCCGACAGATCGATGCCGTTGACGCTGACGTGGTGCAGGTTGATTCCACCGGTAACCTCAGCCGGACGGTTTCGTCGCACTCCTTCGGCGTGAAGGTTCTGGACCAGTTCAAGATGCAGCTGACCGATACGGTCGGGCGAGTGGTTATGCCAGACAATCTGTGCTGTTGCCGTGATGTTGCGGCGGTCCGGATCAAGTGTCACGTCAATGTCATATTCGGCAAACTGCTGCCAGTAGTTTTCACCGGGCCGGCCGTTGGCGGTTCGCACCCCGTTTTCCACGGATTGCCGATACCCCGGCGGGGGTACAACCTCGCGCGGCAAAGGACGCTCAGGCAGCAGACGGCTCTCCGGGGTACTGTTTCCGGAAAATACCGTGGCGCCGGTCACTCCCGTATCCGCTTTCGATTTTAGCTCTGCCACAGCTTCCGTCTCCGTCGCCGGTTTCTCGTCAACTTCCACTCCGGAAGCGGCACATGATGATACTATGAAAAGCCCGTATAATAGAATAATTGCTGAAAAGTTGGATATGCGCATGGTTACATTTGAAGAGTCATTAAATGTGTGAAAATAGTAATTATTTTTTACGTTAGCTTGTAACTTATGCCCGACTCATCCGTCTTATGGTCAGTAGCAAGGCATTCAGATGATAAGATGAATGAGAGGTGAATAAAATCTGTCATTGGTAGTATGTGCCTGAGGAAATTTTAATGAAAACGTCAGACCCGTCGGATACTGATGTCATTGCCCGTATTCTGGATGGAGAAAGCGATATGTATCGCCTTCTCATGAAACGGTATACTTCGCTGGTATTTCATGTTGTCGGCAAGTATGAAAATGATGAAAGCACAGTAAAGGAGATGTCTCATGAGATTTTTATCAAAGCTTATGAACAGTTGCCTTCGTTCGAGAATCGATCGGCTTTCTCTTCCTGGCTTTATCGCCTGGCATACAATCACTGCATCGATCATGTCCGGAAAAAACAGCACCGGAATCGTCTTTTTTCAGAAATGCCGGAGGAGTTTGATGCCGATATGACGAATAGTGAGCCCGATCCGGACAGCGATATGGAAAATAACGAAAAATTAAGCTTGCTGCATCAGGCATTGGAAAAGATTAACGACAGTTATTCGACCCCTTTGCTGATGAAATACCGGGACGGAATGTCCTATGAAGCCATTTCAAAGACTCTGAATGTGCCTGAAGGCGCTTTGAAAGTCCGGGTTCACCGGGCTCGCAAGGAACTTAAACAAGCTATGGAGCAATCACTATGAACAACGACAACGATCAATGGATGCGCAGATACCTGGATGGAGAGCTTGATGGCGGGGAAGAGTCCCGGGCGCTGCATATGATTGCTGATGATCCGGAACTTCGCGCCATGTTGAAATTCGAGCTCCAACTCAGGCAGGATCTGCCCAATGAATACCGGACCCACGGTCTGTCCGAAGCATCCATCGAGTCCATGGTTGCCCGGGCCGATTTGGAACCGTTCCATGAAGGAGTCATGCATGAGATCGCCGGCAAAGAGCAATCCTCGACCCGTGAGGCCCATGATACGACCTCCGGAGAGCGCCCATTGCCGACCGGCGGACCGATACCGCGTATTATCGGTGCATGGAACCGCCTGACCCAGCCCCGGCAAATTGTCTGGCAGCCTGCCTGGTCAGCCGGTATAGCGGCTTTACTCCTGTTGCTGGTCCTGTCGGTTCCCTACCTGTTAACCCAAACCGATGACCCGGTCACCACCACCGAGGTACCGGTCAGGCAGATTGTTGATGAAACTTCCAGCCGGGTCATGATGCGCTTTGTCTATATTGACAACGAAGCCGAATCCGTAGCAGTAGCAGGTGATTTCAGTGACTGGGAACCGATATCATTAAACCGGCAAACGATTAACGGAGATATTGCCTGGACCGGCATTGTTCCTCTGCCACGTGGTGAACATCATTATATGTTTATCAAAGACGACGAGCAATGGGCTACTGATCCGCTGGCCCATCGACATGTAGATGACGGATTCGGAAACAAAAACGCGGTAATCAACTTGTAATGAAGCGTCTGCTTTCAGGAATCATGATAACCGGAATCATAACCATATTCGCCTGCACTTCGCACGGCCAGAGGATAGAGTCCAGCCTGAGCTTGTCTGCCTCGGGTGGATATTCGTCCAATACGTACCTGATGCCTATGGTTCCTGACTGGGATCAAAGCGAAACATCATCTTTCTCCGCACTGATCCCTTCTGCATCCGTTTTGCTTGCCGGTGAGGGACGAAGCCTGAATATGAACAGCACCGGACATATCATGCATATATCAGGTGACCGGCCCTACCGGGCTGCTGCCCTTTTTTCTTCGGTATTCCGGCAGCGTATCACCCCGAAGCTTGCTTTTCGTGCACTTGGCGGGGCCAATTTCTACACAACGCCGGATGAGGCCGTGCATTACACCCGGAACCTGCAGTGGCTTCGGGCCGGTATGGAGTGGTTTATCACCCCCTTTGCCAAATTCGAAGTAAACGGTGGTTCCACCTGGAGAGGTTTCGACAGCATGGAGACGGGAGAACCCGTCAGCATCCGATACGATTCCTATGGTTTGGGTCTGGAGTACTGGCCGGGATTTCGCTGGCAGCTTCGGGCCGACTTTTACAGCAGTCTCGACCATATCACTGATCCGGGTAAAGGTTTTTACAGTTCGGTCCAGGTAGCCCGGTACCTGAGAAACGGACTTGTGATTCGGCTTCAAACAGGGCTTGAGCAATATTCCACCACTTTTTCCGGGAGTCTTGAAGCCGGAACAGGTTCCCAGGCTTCGATTTCCACTTTCCCGGATCCGGGTTACACTCCGGCCACATCCGCCTACGGTATGATGGCGGAACAGCTTACTGCACTTGCCGGGCAATCCGAATCCATTACCTTCGAAGACCGGCTGCACCGCACAACGCTACAGGCGTCCAGGCCGATCGGCAACAATATCACCCTGACCGGGTCCATCTCCGGTCTGCTGTGGTTCAGTGATGCCGATTACGATGTGGATCCGGACTTCCAATTCTCGGCCGGAGTGCGGGTTCCGATCTCGATTCAGCGATCGGCAACCGGTGAACTTCGGTCTGTTGACTGGGAATCGACCCAACCCCGTGATGCCGTATTAACCGTACGATACCGGGGGGATTCCCGTCTCTACATCACAGGGGATTTCAATAACTGGGAAGAGCCCGGGATTCCATTACGAAAAACCGGACGAGACCGATACCGCGTCAAGCTGGAATTGACCTCCGGTATGTACGAATACAAAATCATCAAACGGGATAATGATCAACCAGAGTGGCTTGATCTGCCCAACCAAACATCAACCGTCAGTGACGGCTTTGGCGGACAAAACGGAAGAGTTCTAATTGACTATTGAAGCTAAACATCATGAAAACATATATACGACATGTTCCTGATCGGATATCCCGCAGAGGCATGTTATCCATAACAAGCAGGGTTCTTGTGCTCATTGCGCTTGTACTAATCCTGACTCCCCATGCCGGTACCGCCCAGAATGACGAGGCGTACCGTAGTATCATGGACCAGGGCATCAACGCCGGTATAGACGCCGGTGAACTGGAACCTTTGATTACCCGGGCGCAAAACCGCCAGATATCACCGGATGAACTGGGCCGGCTCCTGAATCCGGCTTTTTCCCTGGCTGAGCGGAATATGCCGTACAATGCGGTTTTACAGAAATCCATGGAAGGCATGGCAAAGCGTGTTCCTGTCAACAACATCCAGCAGGTACTTGGACAGCTGGAGCATGGCCTTACCCGTTCGGCCGAACTGGTCGATCCCTGGATGGATACTGAAGCCGTTCATGCCATGGTCGAAAACATTCAGGAGGCCCAAAACCGGGAAGAAGTCGCCGGCCGGTTCCGGAACATGATGCTTGAAAATGCATCATACGCTTTGCAGCAAAATATGGACGAGGAAACCCTCAGGGACTTCCTGGATCAGGTGGCGGGAAGCCGGGCCATGGAACGGAGCAGCATGTCATCGATAGCCTCTTCTGTGCGCGCCTTACCGGATCTTCCGACAACACAGGACAATCCTGAAATGAGCAACCGCATTTTACTGAGGGCTTTGCAGGCCGGATTCAGCGGAAATGAGATCGAGCAGCTGCCTGATGCTTTCCGATCGGCGCAATTCCGAAGCCAGATGGCGGCCGATAACATAGCAAGAGGTATGGAGCGTCAGATGGAGGATGGAATCCCTGCCGATCACATTCTGGATAACCTGTTCCGCGGAAATGTTGGTGGAGGTCCTCCCGGTTTTACACCGCCGGGCCTGCAGAGGGGAGATGATGGTGAAGGCGGTCCGCCCGGCAGGCGACCCGACTCCCCGCCGGGCCAGGGAGGCCCCCCCGATTCGCCACCGGGCCAGGGAGGCCCCCCCGATTCGCCACCAGGTCAGGGAGGACCCCCCGATTCACCGCCGGGCCAGGGAGGTCGACCAGGCCAGTAATATTTACAGCTGCAAGCAAGCCCTTCTATCCTTACTTATACTATTAGCACTTCCTGCTATCCCGCTTATTGTGCAAAATACAATAAGACTCTGCCCCCCCTTCCCTGACACACTATTCTTGTAACCTTTCTGTTTTTGGTTCGTCTTATGGGTGAAACACATCTGCAACGATAACCCTAACGATAACCCTGAAGTATCAACCATTTAAAAAGAGGGTACACACTGAAAAAAGTGCAGAAAGAAAATTCAGATCACCAAGTCATAAACAACATTACAACAAAACCATGAACAAAATGAAACTTATCCCCGGAATGAACTCACAGCCATTGGTCCCCTGGCTGGCAGCTCTGCTTCTACTCGTTGCAACAACCGCCTGTGACCTCCAGTCAACCGGATCTTCAGCAGGCAAAGGAACCCTTCAGGTGCTCATGCATGACAAACCTGCCGATTTTGATGAACTCTGGATAGAGGTTGAACGCGTGGAAGTAAACAACCAGCTTGATGAAGGATCCGGCTGGACGGTTATCAGCGAACCCAATGAGCGGTATAATATCCTCACGCTGGTCAACGGCGCTCAGGTCGTACTCGGCGAATCCGAACTGGATGCCGGACGGTATCGTCAGATCCGGCTTATACTCGGTGATGATAATTCAATTGTCGTCGGTGAAAACACCTATCCGCTGCAGACGCCCTCGGCACAACAGACCGGTGTAAAACTTAACATGGATGCCGAAATTCAGGAAGGCATGACTTATACATTGCACCTGGACTTTGATGCCTCCCGGTCCGTTGTGAAAAAGGGAAATGCGCAGGGTTCCTATCCCTATTTGCTTAAGCCGGTGATCCGGGCCTACGCTCAGGCCGAAACCGGAACCATCAGCGGGATAGTGGTTCCCGCCGAATCAGATCCCTGGATCTATGCTATAGCCGGCGAGGATACTTTGTCCTCCACACGGGCCGAAGAAAATACCGGTGAATTCCGTTTGATGGGTCTTTCTGAAAACAGCTATACGGTCAGCATTGACCCGGCCGACGAAGACTACGAACCGGTTGCCATTCCCGATGTGGAAGTAACGGCCGGTGAAGACACCGATCTTGGTGAAATTGAATTAACGGAAGCAACTGAAGAAGAATAAGCTTCAACTCATTTGCATTAAGAAAGTACGCAGGGGCGGGTTTTTACAAACCCGCCCCTTTTTTTGTGTAAACTGCAGGGCATAACCGGCATGGTGTGTTCATACCACTTATCGATGACCTGCACCAGGGTATGGCGTGGACTGATACGGAAATCAACTGATGGATGGATAAATGTTCATTCCCTGTTGCCGATCACCTGCACCACAATATGGCGATCACGCGGCCGGTTGTCGTGATCCAGCAACACAATTTGCTGCCAGGTGCCCAGGATACAGCGTCCGTCGCGGACCGGAACCGTAATTCCGGGTCCCATAAAGGTAGATCGGATATGAGAAAAACCGTTGTCGTCACCCCAGGTTTGGGAATGGTGCGAGTGCATTTTCTCCGAGGCGAACTCCTCCAGCTTTTCCTTTATATCCTTGACCAGTGCCGGCTCAAATTCCATGGTGGATATGGAAGCGGTGGATCCGACCGCAAATATATGGCAGAATCCCTCCACTACCCCGGATTCACGAACAAACGCCTCCACCTTGCCGGTTAGATCGTGGATTTCGGAAAATCCTTTGGTGTCCAGATACAGGTCTTTTGTAAGTATATGCATGATTTACTCTCTGGTCAGGGTCAATGGATGTTGCACAAGAATAATTTATAT
>SLOL01000194.1 GCA_007132495.1 Balneolales bacterium | reverse complement strand
CTGGTTAATCGCGACAATCGGATCACCTGGATCCGATCCAATCACTACGTCGCAGGTTTCGAGTACCTGCCCCGGGAGAGCCTGATTTTTACCATTGAAGGATTTCTCAAACAGTATCGCGACTATCCGTATCTGACCCGTAACGGGGTTTCTCTTGCCAATATGGGCAGCGATTTCGGGGTCATCGGTAATGAGCCGGCTGTACCCGAATCTCGCGGCCGCAGCTATGGTATCGAGTTCCTGGCTCAGCAAAAGCTCTATCGTGACTTTTACGGCATCCTGGCCTATACCCTGTTTTGGAGTCAATTTGAAGATTCTGACGGTTCCTTTGTGCCGTCGACATGGGATAACCGGCACCTGATCTCTCTGACAGCCGGCAAACAGTTTTCGGGCGGATGGGATGTAGGCCTTCGCTGGCAGCTCCTCGGCGGCACTCCTTATACCCCCTATGATGTGGAACGCTCATCGCGCCAGGAGGTTTGGGAAGTCAATAATCTGGGACTTCCGGACTACAGCCGCCTGAATGATGAACGGCTTGGCACGTTCCATCAGCTCGATGTCCGGATCGACAAACGTTTTTACTTCGACCGGTTCAATATCACAGCATATCTGGACATCCAGAATGTTTATGCATATGAAGCGGAACTGCAGCCTTTCCTCAATGTAGAGCGGGATTCGCAGGGCCGGCCGATTTCTGCCGGATCCGGTTACAACCCCGAATTTCATCCCGACCGGGACTACTACCGGACATATGAACTCGAAAATTTATCCGGACAGGTTCTGCCCACCGTCGGTCTGGTATTTGAATGGTGAGTCGAACCAGTTAAAAGCACTTTAATGGTTTGACTATTTTCATGTATAACAAACCTTTGAACAGTAAAGCCGCTTTTTTATTTACACAAGTTTGCATTACAGTTTTGGATAACACCTATCAAAAAGCCGGTTATCGTACTCACCATCCGCAAGACAAAGATTGTCCTGAAAGTTGTGCAACTTTTTTGAGAAGGTGAGAGAATTTGTCGAATAGGAAGTGGAAATTTATTCGGCCTTTCTTACCATAACGCTAATCAGGTGTAAACCAAGTGCTTTTACAATCGGTCATGATATCGGCAGTTCAGTCGTAAAAGCATCACTTCTGGAAGTTGAAAACGGTCGAACCACAGTCACCATTACCTGGTCCGAAACAGAGATGGCTATAGATGCCCTCAAACCTGGTTGGACCGAAGAACCTGGCATTTTCTGCCAGTACTCCGGTGACCTACCGTGGCGTGATCAGCCTAACAACGCGTTCTCACAGAATATACCGCAACCGGGTGAAATTGCCGCTACCGCCGGAACAGGGTGATCGACCGAACCCCTATGCGAAAACCGGGCGTTCTGCAGTATATCGCCAACGCGGCAATGTTTCCGGTTTCCGATGCCACTGATTTCATCTTCGGAGTCAACCTGCCGGTTGATGGTGTAACTCCATTGGTTTTAGTACCAGTTTGATCTTAAGGTGTAAAAGGTTATCGTTTTCTGGTGACCATAACAATAGTATTTCATCGGTTTTCAGATCCGGATGCCGTTTCGGGCAGTATCACTGGTATAACTGATGTTTAAAGTCCCGGGTGAAAGAAATGTGAACAGATTCGTGAAACATTATTAGAGATTAAATTCTATCGATATGAGTATAAAAATTAACGCATCTCTCGGTGATGCTCCCTATAAAAATCCCTCATTATCGCCGGAAGAGCGCACCCGGGACCTTCTGTCTAAAATGACTGTGGAAGAGAAAGCGGCTCAGATGATTGGCGCATGGAACGAGAAAGCCGAGACGCTGGTCGACGAAAACGGTGATTTCGACCTGGAGAAAGCGAAAAAAGCGTATGGTCACGGTCATGGGCTGGGTCAGGTTGGTCGTCCGAACGACGCCGGGGGCGGAAAAAACGCCCGCAAACAGGTTGAGATGACCAATGCCATCCAGAAGTTTTTCCTTGACAATACACGTCTCGGAATTCCGGTCTTCTATCACGAAGAGTGTCTGCACGGACTGGCGGCCAAAAACAGCACCAGTTTCCCGCAGCCGATTGCCCTTGCGGGTACTTTCAATCCCGAGCTGGTGGAGAGACTCTATGCCATGACCGCTGAAGAGGCGCGCGTGCGGGGAGCACATCAAGCCCTTACACCGGTAGTGGATGTGGCACGTGAGCCGCGGTGGGGCCGGGTAGAGGAGACCTTCGGCGAAGATCCCTGGCTGGTATCGGAAATGGGAAAAGCCGCTGTTAGAGGATTCCAGGGCGACGCCTCTTTCGACAACAAAAAACATGTTGTAGCCACGCTCAAGCACTTTGCCGCACATGGTGAGCCGGAAGGCGGAATGAACTGCGCCCCGGTGAATGTCTCCGAGCGCCTCCTGCGGGATGTCTTCCTGTATCCCTTCAGGGAGGCAATTCAGAAAGCCGGCTGCATCAGCATCATGCCATCCTACAATGAAATCGACGGTGTTCCCTCGCACGCCAATAAATGGCTGCTGCGTGATGTGCTTCGCGATGAGTGGGGCTTCAAAGGTTTTGCGGTTTCCGACTATTATGCCATCTGGGAAATGACCTATCGTCCCGACACCCATGGTCACTTTGTGGCGGCCGACAAAAAAGACGCGGCCGAACTGGCGGTCAACGCCGGTGTGAATGTGGAACTGCCGGAACCCGATTGCTATCTGAATCTGGCAGATCTGGTGAAGGAAGACCGGATCAAGGAGGCGCAGCTGGACGAACTGGTCGAGCCGCTGCTCTACTGGAAGTTTAAAATGGGTGTTTTTGATGATCCGTATGCCGATCCCGACGAGGCCGAACGCATTTCCGGCTGTGAGGAGAATCGGGAAATCGCGCTTCAGGGAGCCCGGGAGAGTATTACCCTGCTTAAAAACGAGGGTAACCTGCTGCCGCTGGATCCGAAAAAACTGAAATCAGTTGCGGTTATAGGTCCGAACGGAAACCGGAGCCTGCTCGGAGGGTATATGGGAACTCCGAAATTTGACACCACGGTGTTTGAAGGCATTCGCGACCGTGTTGGTGATGATGTTGAAGTGGTTTACAGCAAAGGATGTGAAATCACCGTTGGCGGTGACTGGAACAAGGACGAGGTGGATTTACCGAATCCGGAAGACGATCGTCGGATGATCGAGGAAGCGGTCAAGGTTGCCGAAAAATCGGATGTCGTTGTTCTGGCGATTGGTGGCAACGAGCAGACCTCCCGCGAATCCTGGGCGCTGAACCATATGGGCGACCGCACCAGCCTGGAGATGTTCGGAATGCAAAACGAGCTGGTCCGCGCCATTGTAGCTACCGGAAAACCGGTGGTTGCTTTTTTGTTCAACGGGCGGCCGCTCTCGGTAACCGAACTCAACGACTCCGTCGCCGGTATTTTCGAATGCTGGTACACCGGGCAGGAAACCGGTGGCGCTGTAGCCGATGTGTTGTTCGGCGATTTCAATCCTGGTGGAAAACTCCCGATTTCGGTGCCGCGTTCGGCCGGTCACCTCCCGTCGTTCTACAACCACAAGCCGTCGGCACGGCGCGGATATTTACATGACGATGTTTCGCCATTGTATCCCTTTGGATACGGTTTAAGTTACACGAACTTTGCCATTGAGAACGTCCGCCTGGAAGAGGAATCCATCAGCACGGATGGATCAACGCGAGTACTGGCGGAAGTTACCAATACGGGCGACCGCGAAGGCAGCGAAGTGGTACAGATGTACATCCGCGACTGCATCAGTTCGGTAACCCGCCCGGTCAAAGAGCTCAAAGGCTTTAAGAAAGTCCGGCTCAAACCGGGAGAAACCACGACGGTTGCCATCGATATCGCCAAAGACGCGCTTGCATTCCACGATATCAACATGGAATACGTCGCAGAACCGGGTGATTTCGAAATAATGGTCGGCAGTTCATCGCGGGACGAAGATCTGTCGAAAGTAACCCTCCGTGTTTCCTGACAATTGAATCCTTCATTTTGAGGACCTGCACCGTTATGATTGCCGGGGCGGTGCAGATTATTTCCTAACCCAACAAGCGATATGGCACAAAATCAAGATACTCCGGATGCCGTGAATGGCAGTCATATTGAAGTTGAACGCCCGCGATTGTCCTTCAAGGAAAAAGTCGGATACAGTTTTGGTGATATGGCCACCAATCTGTATTTCCAGACATTCGTCCTGTTCCTGCCTATCTTTTACACCGACGTTTTCGGACTTTCCGCCGCAGCCATGGGTACCATGATGCTGGTAACCCGGATCTGGGACGCGATTACCGATCCTGTTATGGGGATGATCGCCGATCGTACCGAGTCGCGGTGGGGCAAATTCCGTCCCTACATTGCCACGCTCTCCATACCGCTGGCTCTTGGGGGTATTCTGACCTTCACCACTCCGGAACTTGCCGGGTCATCAAAAATTATATATGCCTATGCGACGTACATGGTGTTGATGATGCTGTATACTGCCGTTAATGTGCCGTACTCGGCTCTTATGGGTGTGATTACCCCGAATTCCGCCGAACGTGCGGAGGTCTCATCCTATCGTTTCGCGGCCGCGTTTGTCGGACAGCTGATCGTCGGTTTTGCCACGCTTACGCTGGTTCGTTTCCTCGGAGGAGGTAACGAAGAACTCGGATGGCAGTTGACGATGGCGGCTTACGGTGCCTTTGCGGTTCTTCTGCTCATGCTTACGTTCTTCATGACCCGTGAGCGTGTGACACCGAAGAAAGTGGTTCGCAACAAGGTCAGTTTTGACCTCAAAGACCTGCTGAGCAACAAAGCCTGGGTTCTTATTGGTGTCGCGACGTTGTTCCAGTTGACCTATATCGTGATGCGGGGGTCATCAACCGCCTACTACTTCCGCTACTTTGTGGAGGATCAGCAACTGATATTGTTAGGGTATACCATCAACCTTGGGTATGAATTATTTACGTCTTCCTTTGTGACACTGGGTTCGATATCCACGCTGCTTGGCGCGATCATGACCAAGCTTTTCACAAAACGACTCGACAAGAAGAATGTTTATTCGGGATTTCTCCTGATCAGTGCAACGGCATCCTGTTTCTTTTTCCTTCTCCAGCCGGAAAATGTTCTGCTCATATATATCCTGAACATCATCGTATCGTACTTCTTCGGAGCGGTATCGGTGCTCCAGTGGGCGCTCTACACCGACGCGGCCGACTACGGAGAATGGAAATTCGGAAGACGAGCGACCGCGCTTATCATGGCGGCATCGCTGTTTATGCTTAAGCTCGGATTGACGTTCGGCGGGGCATTTGTCGGATGGATTCTGGAACTGCACAACTTCGTTCCGCTGGCACAGCAGACCGATGACACCATTCTGGGTATCCGAATGCTGATGAGCTTCTATCCGGCTATCTTCGGATTTATCGGCGGAGCTGTCATGCTTTTCTATCCGCTTAAAGACACCATGATGGTTAAAATTGAAGAGGAGCTGCTGGCACGGAAAAATGCCGGTGAAGTTGAGAACTTCTGAATTAACTATATATTTATTTCAATTTAGAATACTTTTAGAACTATGAAACAAATTGCAGGTTTAATCATTTCCGTGCTGATTCTGGCAGCTTGTGACCCGACACCACCTCCGGCAGACGGACCGGATGTCCCGCCCCTTCATGAGGTGTATCAGGATGCTTTTATGATCGGTACCGCCATGAATCATCGACAGGTTTCAAGTGATGATCCCCGTGGAGCCGCTCTTGCCCGTATGCATTACAACGCGGTGACATCCGAGAATGAAATGAAGTGGGAGAACATCCACCCGGAACCGGAAAAATACGATTTCGATGCGGCCGACGCGTTTATCGAGTACGCTGAAGAAAACGACATGTTTGTGGTCGGTCACACACTGGTATGGCACAGTCAGACACCCCGGTGGGTCTTTGAGGATGAGAATGGCAACCCGCTGAGCCGTGACGCGCTGTTGGAGCGAATGCGTGATCACATCCACACGGTCGTCGGCCGATATAAAGGCCGTGTCCATGGCTGGGATGTTGTGAACGAGGCACTCAACGAGGATGGTTCGTTACGTGAATCCCCATGGTACAACATTATCGGGGAAGATTATCTCGTCAAGGCATTTGAATATGCCCGCGAGGCGGACCCTGATGCCGAGCTCTACTACAACGACTACTCGCTGGAAAATCCGTCCAAACGTGAAGGTGCGGTCCGGATCGTGGAATACCTCCAGGAACAGAACGCGCCGATCACCGGTATTGGAACCCAGGGGCATTTCAGTCTCGACTGGCCTGAGCTGGAAGAGGTCGAGCAGACCGTTATCGATTTTGCTGCGCTGGGCATTGATGTCATGGTAACTGAAATTGAAATTGATGTTCTGCCGCAAGCAATGGATTACATGGGAGCCGATGTAAACATCAATGTCGATCTGCGTGATGAGCTGAACCCTTACGCCGATGGGCTCCCCGATGATGTGCAGCAAGAGCTGGCCGATCGGTACAAAGATATTTTCGAGATCTATCTGCGTCACCGGGACGATATCACACGCATCACGTTTTGGGGTGTGACCGACGGTGACTCCTGGAAAAACAACTGGCCCGTTCGTGGCCGGACCAATTATCCGCTGGTATTCGACCGTGAATGGCAACCCAAACCGGCATTTCACTCCATTGTAAATCTGGCGAACAATAAACCGGACTAAACGGGTTATAAGCCCGGGCAGTGGGGACTTTTTTGTCCGCGAAGGGATTGTGTGGGTGGACTTGCCCTTCCTCATCCGGTTGCAATTCTTGGACTTTGTATTGTTATATTACCGAACAAAAACCGGTCGATGTCCCATGATCTATTCCCGCACCTACGATATCCCTTATTTTCTGGTTGATGCACAGCGGAATCTACGTATTACTTCGCTGATGCAGTATCTCGAAGACATGGCGATCCGCCACAGTGAAGACTGCGGCATCGGACTCGATTTTTATGAAGAAAACAAGGTGGCCTGGGTACTGGCCAAGTGGGACATCGAAATTGAGCGGTATCCGCTTTTTACTCAGCAGATTACGATTACAACCGAACCCTGGTCCTTTCGCAATTTTTTCGGATTTCGCCGGTATGAGGTGCATGATGCCGAAGGTGCCCTTCTCGCCAAAGCCAATACACTGTGGATTTACATCGATATGGTGCGCAAGAAGCCTATTCCGGTGACCGGGGAGATTATCAGGGCTTTCGGTATTTCGCCCGACAGTAAACGGCCGCTGCCGATCAAGGCCCCGAATCCGCCGGAGTCAGCCGAACATGAAACCCGTTTTCAGGTACGGCTGGGCGATATTGATACCAACCGGCATGTCAACAACATCAGGTATATCGAGTGGGCATTGGAAACCCTGCCTCCTGAATTCAGCACAAAGAAGAGGGTCCGGCGTGTATTGGTGGATTACCGGAAAGAGCTGATGTATGGTGATGAGGTGCTGGCCACCGCTGATATCATTCAAAACAGCACCCCGGACGGCGCCGCGAGCGTCTCCAGGCACCGGATCAGCAACGGTGAAAAGGAAGCCTGCCTGGCTACTTTCGAGTGGAATTGAATTTTCACCTGCCTGGTCACTTTCGAGTGGAATTGAGTCATCAGCGAGTGGAATAGTGGACACGGCGTCCAGACCCGTCCCATTAACGAAAAAAAACGTCTGCAAACCCTGAGGCTGCAGACGCTTTAAAAGTGGAGGTGCCGGGAATTGAACCCGGGTCCGAGATGACGAACCATCAAGCTTCTACATGCTTAGTTACCCTATATCATCTCACCTGAAGGGTCGCCGGGCAACAAGGCAATCTTCAGGCCAGGCCGGATCAGGTTTCGCGCAACGCCACCGACCGGGACGTTACACTAGCTTACCGAATTTTGGCGCCCTCAAAGGCAGCAGGCAAGCAAGCCGCCAGGAGGACGGAATGGCGCTGTTAGGCAGCCATT
>SLOL01000181.1 GCA_007132495.1 Balneolales bacterium | reverse complement strand
GTCTTGAGCTTGTCCAGATCCACCTTGGCGCGGGCCGGCTGTTTGGCCTGCTGCAGTTGATTGGGATCCGCCGTCACTTCCGGCACGGCGCGCCATACCAGTGAAACTACATCGTTGTTGATGTCCTCAAGCAGCTGTGAGAACATATTGAACGCTTCACGCTTGTATTCCAGAAGCGGATCTTTCTGTCCGAACGCCCGGAGCCCGATCCCCTCCTTGACGGTATCCAGTTCGCGCAAGTGTTCCATCCATTTCTCGTCGATCACCGAGAGTACAGCCGAACGTTCCAGCGCACGGACCACCTCGCGCCCTTCATTCTTCATGGCCTGTTCGATGTTCACCACCACGCGCATCCGCTTTACACCGTCTGTGAACAGAATCTGCACATTGGTCGGCTTGTTCTCGTTATCCGACTCATGAACCTGCCTGATCACATTGTAGAATGGTGCGGTCAGCCGCTTCTCTTTCTCCTGATACGTTTTGACCGCCTCCTCGAAGATCAGATCAATTACACCGTCCTCACGCAGATTCGACCATTTTTCGCGATCCACTTCCACATCGACCGCCAGCAGACGCAACATTCGTTCGCGGATGCCGTCGTAATCACCCTCTTTGTAGAGCTCCTCGACAACAGAGGTGATCATATCCTCGAGCATGTTCAGCAGCATGCTGCTCAGCCCCTCACCCAGCAGCGCCTTCCGGCGGTATCCGTAGATCACATTCCGCTGATTGTTGAGCACATCATCATACTCCAGCTGTCGTTTACGGATACTGAAGTTGTTCTGCTCCACCTTCTTCTGGGCCCGTTCCAAAGATTTGGAGACCCAGGGGTGCTGGATCACCTCGCCCTCTTCGAACTTGAGCCGGTCCATGACATTGGAGACGCGATCCGACCCGAACAGCTTCATCAGGTCATCCTCCAGGGAGACATAGAACTGGGATTCGCCGGGATCGCCCTGTCGACCGGACCTTCCACGCAGCTGAAGGTCGATTCGCCGCGATTCGTGGCGTTCGGTGCCGAGGATGGCGAGTCCGCCAAGCTCACGCACCTCTTCGCTAAGCTTGATATCGGTACCACGGCCCGCCATGTTGGTGGCGATGGTCACGGCCCCTTTCTGTCCGGCTTCGCGGACGATCTCACTTTCGCTTTTGTGCTGCTTGGCGTTCAGGACATTGTGGCGGATACCGGCACGCTTGAGCATGCGGCTGAGCATTTCGGAGACCTCCACACTGGTGGTTCCGACCAGCACCGGCTGACCCTTTTCGTTGTATTCACGGATTTTTTCCACTACCGCATTATACCGCTCCCGCTTGGTGCGGAAAACCAGATCTTCACGGTCATCCCTGCGCACCGGCTCGTTGGTGGGGATCTCAACGACCTCCAGACTATAAATTTCGGCAAACTCACCCTCTTCGGTCACCGCCGTACCGGTCATGCCCGCCAGTTTGTGATACATGCGGAAGTAGTTCTGAAGCGTGATGGTAGCATAGGTCTGGGTGGCGGCTTCGACTTTCACGTTCTCCTTGGCCTCGATCGCCTGATGGAGTCCGTCGGAGTAACGCCGGCCGGATAACACCCGCCCGGTGTGCTCATCCACAATCTGCACTTTCCCCTCGGTCACGATGTATTCGTCGTCCCGCTCGAACAGGGTATAGGCCTTGAGCAGCTGGTTGACCGAGTGGATGCGCTCGCTGCGTTCGGAGAACAGCCGGTAGAGTTCCGCCATCCTGTCGGACCGCTCTTTCTTCAGCTCCTCCTTCACCTTTTCGATCTGCTGCTCCTTGTAGTCGTCACTGAATTCGGTGTTATTCTCGATTTCAGCAATCTGTTCCCGCTCTTTTTTCTCCAGTTCCTCCTCAATGAACGATGTTTCGGTTCCCATATCGGGGATAATGAAGAAATCCGGATCCTCGTTGGAAGGCGTGATGAGTTCGCGGCCCATCTCGGTGAGCTCGATGGTGTTATTCTTCATATCAATAGCATAGTACATCGCCTCGTCGACGATGTGCATATTCTTGCCCTGATCCTGAAGATAGAGATACTCGGTCTGCTGTGTGAGCTTTTGCAGCGCCGGCTCCTGCATCATCTTCTGGAACTTCTTGCTCTTGGGAAATCCGCGCCGCGCACGGAACAGCGCGAGTCCGGCTGTTTCATGATCCCCATTCTCATACGCTTCTTCGGCTTCGTGCAGAAATTTGGCGATCAGTTTCTTCTGTGCTTCCACGAGCTTTTCCACCCGCGGTTTAAGCTCGGAATACTTCTGATTTTGTCCGTCCTGTTGCGGGACCGGTCCGGAGATAATCAGCGGGGTCCGGGCCTCATCGATCAATACCGAATCCACCTCATCGACGATCGCGTAATGGTGACCTCGCTGGACCAGCTGATCCTTGTTGATTACCATATTGTCCCGCAGATAGTCAAATCCGAACTCGTTATTGGTGCCATAGGTGACATCGGCCCGGTAGGCGTTGCGTCGCGCTTCGGAATTGGGTTCGTAGCGGTCAACACAGTCCACCTGGAGCCCGTGGAAATTGAAGATCGGCTCATTCCATTCGCAGTCACGTTCGGCCAGATAGGAGTTGACCGTCACAATATGTACCCCACGCCCCACCAGGGCATTGAGATAGGTCGGGAAAATGGCGACAAGGGTTTTTCCCTCACCCGTCTTCATCTCGGCGATATTGCCCTGGTGCAATACCACGGCACCGATAAGCTGAACATCGTAGGGGATCATATTCCACTCGGACTCGGTGCCCGCCACCTTCCAGCTTGTACCCACAAACCGCCGGCACGTCTCCTTTAAGACCGCGTAAGCTTCCGGAAGGATGTCATCCAGCACCTCATCGGCGATCTCCAGCCACTCCTTGTCGAGCTCCTCCAATTCACTTTCCAGCTCATTGCGGCGGTCGATATCCTCGGATTCTCCGGTATGGATCGTATTAAGCTCGGCCTTCAGCTCATCAATTTTCTTCTGTGTTGCCGCCGTGGCATCACGTATTTCCTCCTTGAACTCTTCGGTTTTCCCCTTAAGCTGCTCATCGGTCAGCTGCTGAATCTCCTCTTCATGGGACTTGATTTCATCGACAATCGGCTGAATTTTTTTGATGTCGCGCTCACTCTTGGAGCCCATTATCCTGGAGATACCGGCAAAAATCTTGTCTATCATAACAGCCTTCTGGCTTTATATTAAAAGTATTGTACAGTCTGTAAAAGTACGGCTAAATCAAGGTTCGTTCAACTTATGGATGCAATCGATGGACGCAATGACTACCTTGACTTTTCGCACGTCACCACTCCAACGAACAAGAAGCGAAAATAGCCTGTATTTCATGGTTCAATTTTTGTGAAAAATCTTGTATTTTAAAGGTCTTTGTAGATTTTGGTATAAATCCCGAATCTGTAAACAGATGAATCATAAATTATAGACACATGAAATGCACATGGCCGGGCCGGCGCCCGGTCACACAGGCGTATGATTAAATACGGTCATGGCATTACATCTGACGATATAAATCCAAACATTTAAACAGATGAAACGTACTTATCAACCAAGCCGGCGCAGCCGCAGTAATGAACACGGTTTCCGCTCCCGTATGGAGACGGCAAACGGCCGCAAGGTCCTGAAGCGGCGTCGCGCCAAAGGTCGACACAAGTTGACCGTCAGTGATGAAGCATTCCGCAAGTAATTATCGGCGTGACTATAAACTTCCGCGCTCCCGAATCCTGCGCGGACGCGAATCGATTCAGCGTCTGTTCCGGGAAGGCCGGGTTCTCAAAGAGCGCAATTTGGATATGCGTTATTTTGTTTTCTCCAATGGACCTGCTTCTTGTCATATCGGATTTATTGTGGGTAAACGCACAGGTAAAGCGCATGAACGCAATACAATGAAACGCCGTATGAGAGAAGCCTACCGGCTGCACCAGCATCTGATCCGGGATATAACAGAGTCCGGGAATTTCAGCTTTCAGGGTATTTTTATAGCAAAAAAAACCGGTGTGCCGTACCAGGAAATCGAGCGGGAGTGTGTGCGGCTGCTGACCGGTCTGCAAAAGCGGCTTCAATCCGGGGGAAATACATGAAATATATATTTATCGCTTTGGTTCGCGGTTATCAGTTTTTTATCTCGCCATACTTTCCGAGCAGCTGCCGTTATTACCCGACCTGCAGTCATTACGCTATTGATGCACTGAAAATTCACGGCTTCTTCAAAGGAACGGCCTTGTCTGTATGGCGAATTCTTCGCTGCAATCCGTGGAGTGACGGTGGAGAGGATCCGGTTCCCGAACCCGATACAACGGCGACGTTTCATGCGGCCAGGCATAGTGACAGTGGAGAGCATCCCGTTCCGGACCCTGAAAAATCATGTCACTCTAATACCCATCTCAATCATTAACCGACGTTTAAACTGCTTATATTTTGGATCGTAATACCGTAATCGGATTTATCCTCATCTTCGGGCTGATGCTGGCCTGGATGTACACTACCATGCCCTCCCAGGAGGAACTCGAGCGTCAGCGCCAGGAGCGCCTGGCTCAGGATACGATCCCCGAAGAACAGGAAGATCGCGATATCCGGTTTGAAGAGGATGTCACCGATGCAGAAAGCGGGGCCGACGAAACCGATGCTGACCAGCCTTCACTTGGTATATTCGGATACCGCTCCGCCATCGATACCGTATCCACCTGGGTCGAAACCCCGCTCTACCGGGTTCGGTTTACCAATATGGGTGGCGGTCCGGCAAGCTTCCACCTGAAAGAACACCACCGCTGGGACAGCGGCACAGTACAGCTGATGTCCGACACCACCCGGTCGGCTTATTCCCTGGAATTCCTCTCCACAGAAAATTACAATATTGAGACGGACCGGCTGCTCTTCCGTCCCATCTCGCCCGAACCGCAGGTCACCCTTTCCGAGGGCGAAAACACCACCATCCAGTATGAACTGCTGCTGGAGGATGAAAGCCGGCTTATCTACACCTATACTATTGACGCCGATTCCTATCAAATCCTCTTGAGTATCACATTTGAGGGCGTCGAACATCATATCAGCGGCCGGAGCTTTGAACTGGTCTGGAAACCGGCTATTCCGCCCACAGAACGGGATATCGAATCGGAGGCGCAATACACTTCGGCCTACAGCTATGCCGGCGAAGTTCTTGAAGAGTTTCAGTCCACGGATGAAGGCTACCGGGAAAGTATCATCACCGGAAACGTCTCCTGGGTGGCCAGCAAATCGAAGTTCTTCACACAGATCATGAAGTCGCAGCAACCGACCGACGGGGCGATATTAACCTCCGAGCTCTGGATGAATCCTGAAGACGACATCATGGTTCATGACTATTCCACCGCCCTGCGCACCCGGCTCTCGGATACCGGTTCGTATAACTATCAGCTCTACCTGGGGCCGCTGGAATATTACCGCCTGCGCGATTATGACACCACCGCTTACGACATGGTGGACACCGGCTTCGGCTTTATGCGCTGGTTCTCTGATCCGTTCGTCAAATATATCATACTGCCTTTCTTCGCCTTTATAGGCGACCTGACCGGAAACATGGGGGTGACGATCATCCTCTTTGCCATCCTGGTCAAAATTGTGCTCTATCCGCTCACCAAGAAAAGCTTTGAAAGCATGGCCGCCATGCGGGAGCTGCAGCCCGAGATGGAGGCCATCAAGGAAAAATACAAGGATGATCCGCAAAAGCAGCAGCAGGCCACCATGAAGCTGTTCAAAACCGCCAAGGTCAATCCGCTGGGAAGCTGTCTGCCCAATCTGCTGCAAATCCCGGTCCTGATCACCTTCTGGCGCTTCTTCCAGAATGCCATCGAAGTCCGGCAGGAGCCGTTTCTCTGGGCCACCGATCTGTCGGCACCGGACATTTTATTGAATTTGCCCTTCACTATTCCGTTTATGGGGAGCCACATCGCCGGTTTTGTACTGCTGATGACCGCCACCATGGTCGTTCAGATGAGGGTGTCCGGCCAGGGCAACACCGCCTCCAATCCGGCACTTAAAATGATGCAGTATGTGCTTCCGGTAATGCTGCTGGTCATCTTCAACCGGCTCTCGTCGGGGCTCAGCCTCTACTATCTGGTGTATAACGCGCTCTCCATCGCGCAGCAGCTGTTGATCAACAAGCAGATGGACCATGTAAAACTGATGGAATCGGTTGATAAAAAGAAGGCCAAAGAAATGAAAAAAGAGAAAAGGCTGGAAGAGAAAAAGGCGCGGAAAGAGAAAAACAAGCAACCGGTGGATTAGGCTTGCTTTAGTGGGGATACCGATGAAATCTTTGCGATCCTTCCATCTGATCCTTGCGGTTGCACTCTTTGCTCTGACTTCCTTTGCACTGGTTCGATTCGAATCACCTGCTGTATTGCCGGTTGACGAAACCCTTGCCGAAGCCGCTCAGGAACCCGCCCCCTCCCGGCTCTCCATTATCGTCCCGGACCGGGATTCGGTTACCGTCTCGATGGGGCGTCACCGCATTGCCGCGAACACCGAACCCGGTTCACGCGCATTTCTGAATGATGACGAAGTTACCGTCTATCCCAACGGCGCCTTTGCAGGGCTGGTTGAGGTACCGACCGGACACAGCACCTCGGAAATCCGGGTGATATTGCCGGAAAAAGATACCCTGAAAAAACACCTGCATTTCTACCGTCCCGAACCCGTGGAAACACTCCCACGCTCTCCGCTGGCCATTTCCCGTAGAATGATGCTACCGGACAGAACACTGTCACTGGATGAAGGAGATGAACTGGAGATCCGTTTCAAGGGTAGTCCCGGCGCCCGGGCCTTTTTTTCAATCGAGGGTGTCGTTGAGGATGAACCGATGCAGGAGCTTCCGCCATTCCGGACGGGTGGTATCGAAGGCGTCTATTCCGGCCATTATGTGGTCCGGGATGGGGATGAAGCCCGAAATGTACCGGTCACTTTTACTTTGATGGATGAAAATCATCAAATAACGGCACAAACCGGGACTACACTGTCCCTCATTCCCGGCGACTACCCCAAAGTGGCAAAAATCATCGGCCGGCGCCCTTATCTGAACCTGGAGCCTACCACAGACCGGCTTGGCGGTAATCCGGCCGGTTATCTGGATAAAGGAGTTCATCTGGAGATTACAGGGCGCTTTGACCGTTTTTACCGGATCAGACTTTCCGATGAAAGGGATGCCTATATCCCGCGTTTTTTTGTGGAAATGCTCCCGGATAATACGCCGCCTCCCCGTGCTGAATCCGGAACCGTGTCGGTCATACCCGGTTCCGGATACGATGTCGTATCGGTATCACTGTCGCAGCGGCTGCCTTACATCTCCACCATGACAACCACTCCCAATACCATTGAACTGGATATATTTGGAGCCGATCCGGGCAATGGCGGCATCATTCACCGGCCGGAGGCGATCGGCATCCGGCGGGTGGAAAGGGAGCATGTGTCCAACGGACATCTGCGCCTTGTCATCCATCTGGAGCACGATCAACACTGGGGCTACCATGCCGGATACGGAGTCGGCAACAGTCTTCACGTCAGAGTATCCCGCCCTCCACGAATCACATCCGGTACTGAGCCTCTTAATGGTGTACGGATCGCCGTAGATGCCGGTCACGGCGGCAACAATACGGGTGCACTCGGTTCCAGCGGTGCCGGCGAAAAAGATATTGTCCTCGATATCGCGAACAGGGTACGGAGTCGGCTTGAAGAGAAGGGGGCCGGCGTCTACATGACACGGGATTCGGATATCAATATCTCCCTTACAGATCGATCGGAAGCAATTATCGATGCCGGAGCGCACATCATGGTAAGCATCCACGCCAACTCCATCGGATATGCCACCGATCCGATGGCCATCCACGGTACCAGCATCTATTACCGCCACAACGGGTTCCGGCCGCTGGCCAGGATAATGCACCGACATATGCTGCAGCTGCCTCTGCGCGATTTCGGCCTGTTCGATAACTTTCACTTTACCCTGAACCGGCT
>SLOL01000167.1 GCA_007132495.1 Balneolales bacterium | reverse complement strand
ACCTGATTCCCGGTGACAACCGGGATGCCGTGATTGAGGCACTGGCCCATCCGCCGGAGGGAATGGGCCTTTCATTCCCGGCCAATGCTGTATGGCGTCTGTGGGCACTGGGCAAAGCCGGTCGGGCCGACGCCATCATAGATGAAATAACCGGCCGTTGGTACAACATGGATTCGGTGCAGTTGAACAACACCCTGCAGGAGCACTGGAGCGTCCGGCCCGATACACGCGACCAATGGAGCCATTGTGCCGTAGGGCCCCTTTTTGCTGCCTGTCAGGGCCTGGCCGGTATCACACCGCTGGAGCCGGGCCAGGGCAAGGTGCAGATCAAACCCAAACCCGGCAGGCTGGAAAAGCTGAACCTGAAATACCATACTCCGTCGGGGGAAATCGCATTTTCATGTACGGGTTCCCGGGGCGACAGAACTCTTGAGATAGCCCTTCCGGAGGGATGTGAAGCCATACTGGTGGTTGACCGTCGGGAGGAACCCGGACCCGGAGTTGAGTCTGCTGAGCCTGATCATTCCGACCGGGATCATTCGGCCTACCGCCTTGAGGCGGGTCAAAGTTATCGCATGGCATTGCAGTTCACCTGAATGGTTAACCGGAAATGAAAAAGGTACTGGGAATATCGGCATTTTACCATGATTCGGCGGCTGCTTTGGTCGTCGGAGATGCCGTATTTGCTGCAGCGCAGGAGGAGCGTTTTACCCGGATTAAACACACCGCGCAATTTCCGGTACATGCGATCCGGTACTGCCTTGACGAAGGCGGATATTCTATAGATGAGCTGGATGCCGTTGTCTTTTATGACAAACCCCTGCTGAAGTTCGAGCGGTTGCTGGAAACCTATTATACATTCGCGCCCCGTGGACTGACATCATTCCTGAAAGCTATTCCGCTTTGGCTGAGGGAAAAAATGTTCCTGAAAAAGCTTATCTACGACGGCCTGCGTGATGCCGGCCCCTATGACAAAAGGAGACTTAATCTTTTGTTCACCGAGCATCACCTTTCACATGCCGCAAGTGCGTTCTATCCGTCTCCTTTTCAGAAAGCGGCAATTCTGACCATCGATGGTGTAGGTGAATGGGCCACGGCCGCCATCGGTGTGGGCGACGACAGGGAAATCACCTTTCTCAGAGAGCTCGATTTTCCACACAGTGCCGGTCTCCTGTACAGCGCCTTTACCTACTATCTCGGCTTCCGGGTGAATTCCGGCGAATACAAGCTGATGGGATTGGCTCCCTACGGCGATCCCGGATCAGAACAGACCAAATCGTTCCGGGATATCATAACTACAGAGTTGGTGGATATCAAACCGGACGGTTCCATCTGGATGAACCAGAAGTATTTCTCCTATGCAACAGGACTCCGGATGGTTAATGACAAAATGTGGGAAGCTTTGTTCGGTTTTCCGCGACGAGAACCCGACTCCGAACTGAAACAGCATCACTGTAATCTGGCACTCGCCATCCAGAAAGTTACTGAAGAGATCGTCTTGCGAATGGCCCGGGAAGCAAAACGACTGACCGGTGCCGATCAGTTATGCATGGCAGGAGGGGTTGCGCTCAATTGTGTTGCGAATGGGAAATTACTCCGGGAGAAAATATTTGACCGAGTCTATATCCAGCCGTGCTCCGGTGATGCCGGCGGCGCATTGGGTGCGGCATTGGCCACGGCGCATATCTATTACCGGCAGGCTGTAAGAGAAAAATCGGACAGAGTACGAGTGAAGCAAACCGATCCGCACAAAAAGGAGAGACACAACAAAATCGGAATGAATGACAGGGCTGCTGCTGACCTGTTATCTGATGCCATGGCAGGGGCCTTTCTGGGACCGGCGTATAGCGATAAGGAGATCATCCTGATGAGCCGGCATATGAAAGCGGTATATCAAAAATATGATCAGTTCGAAGAGCTTGCCGATGAGGTGGCGCAGGCGCTGGCGGCAGGCAAAGTTGCAGGTTGGTTTCAGGGTCGGATGGAGTACGGTCCCCGGGCACTGGGTAACCGGAGCATCCTTGCCGATGCCCGGAATACGGAAATGCAAAAAAAGCTGAATCTGAAAATCAAATACCGGGAGGGTTTCCGGCCGTTTGCCCCATCGGTACTTGCGGAAGATGCCGGAGCGTTTTTTGATCTGGAAGAGAACTCTCCTTATATGCTGTTTACAGCGCCTGTAAATGAACGGCATCGATCCTCTGTACCGGAAAACTACCACAAATTGCCCCTTCGGGAAAAGTTGTACTACCCGAGAAGCCCGGTGCAGGCCATCACTCATGTTGATTTTTCGGCACGCATTCAGACCGTTCATGAAATGTTCAATCCCCGCTTTACAGCATTGCTGCGGGCCTTTAAAGAGCGAACAGGTTGCGCACTCCTTGTCAATACCAGCTTCAATGTGCGGGGTGAACCGATAGTATGCACTCCAGATGACGCCTGGCGCTGCTTTATGAGCACGGATATGGATATCCTTGTGATTGAGAACTTTTTGTTCCACAAAAAAGATCAGCCGGATCACAAGAATAAAGAGAAATGGTCTGTTTTGTTTGACCAGGATTAATTACATTTTTTAACATGCCTGTTGACAATATTCAGCTCCTGACGATGGGTAAAAGGATGATTTTTTTCAGGAATGTAGTTATAGGGATGTAATTATAAAGACACGTTAATGGAATATATCACCGATCTCTGGTATTTCGTCAAGGAGCGGAAGAAATTCTGGCTTGCTCCGATAATCATCGTGATTCTGCTCCTTGGTCTGCTCATTGTGTTTGGCGGCAATAGCCCGATTGCACCGTTTATCTATTCGATATTCTGACAGGTAGAATACCCGGTAGCTGAACCTTGAAGCATGTTCGAATAGTATATGGTTAATCATATCAGATCCGAAAAAGGTAAGCACATGCAATCGTATTCGCCGGAGGCGACAAGAACGGTTTTGGTCATAACCATCGGGTTTTTGGTGATATATATTTTCACCGGCTGGCAATGGACCATCATTACGGCAATGTTTGTCGGTGCTGCAGGTGTTTTTTCAAACAGGCTTTCGCAGTTGATCCATCGGGTGTGGATGAAGATCGCACTCATCCTTGGCGTGATTATTCCCAATATATTGCTGACGATGATCTTTTATTTTGCTCTGCTTCCGGTAGCTCTTCTTGCAAGGGTTTTCCGAAAGGAACAGCCCCTGATTCTTGATAACCGGCCGGACAGTATGTTCCGGGAGATGAAAAGGCGATTCGTAAAAGAGGATTTTAATAAACCGTGGTAAGTCATATTGATGCACTGATACCGCCAAACTTATGATATTTACCGTTGCAGCTATTTGATCCTCAAGAGTATCCGCGAAATGATACCAAAGGAAATGAAGCCGATGGGCAAACAGGAGTTTTATGTCACTGAATACCAAACAAAAACAATATATAGATAAACACCACCGCAGGCAGAACGCTTCAAGAATTGCCCGCACGCTGAATCTCCCGGAAGATGAAGTGAAAGAATATATTGCACGCACATATCCTCGCCGCCCGCTCAGCCGCAACGCGAAAGTCCTCTTCAGCATCATCACCCTCTCCATTCCGATCCTTTTTTTTCTGGTACTTGAACTGTCGCTGCGGATGGCTGACTATGGGGGTGATCTTGACCTGTTTGTTTTTCCGGAACAGTATGACGGCAAGTACGGAATGCTTAATCACCATTATCATGATAAATTTTTCTTTCAGACAACGACATTCGAGGCAGGCAGGGGAAATGTTTTTTTGAAGGAAAAGCCCGGGAATGGTTTCCGTGTTTTTGTTTTGGGAGCTTCCACCGCAGAGAGTTTTCCTTATGGACATAACGGGGTTTTCTCTCTCATTGTCCGGGATATGCTGGATGATGTACTTCCGGAGAGGCATGTTGAGGTTGTTAATATCGGTATAACAGCCACCAACACCTATACCCTCTATGATCAGGTCGGTGAGGTTTTGAAATATGAACCCGACGCCGTCATGATCTACTCCGGGCAGAATGAATTTTATGGAGCGCTTGGAATCGCATCATCGGAAAATATGGGCGGTTATCCGGGTCTGGTACGTTTTAGCATGAATCTGTATCGGTTCAGAACGTTTCTGCTGTTACGGGATGCCATAGGGTGGGTCTCTGATCAACTGACGGGATTTGATAAACGGGAGGTGCCGGGAACCCTGATGCAGCGAATGGCACAGCAACATGCGATTCCGCTGGACAGCAAGATGTATGAAGCGGGAAAACGGCAGTATGAAAGCAACCTGAATGCCATTTTGCAAATATATCGCAAAAATGATGTTCCCGTTTTTATTTCCAGCCTGGTCAGCAATCTGAAAGATCAGCCCCCTTTTTATTCCATTGAAACGGATGATCATCCTGCCGCAAGTGAAATCTATGAACGAGCCCTGGCGGAATATGAGGCGGGCAGATATGATGAGGCGGTTGCCTCTTTCCGCTATGCCCGGGATTTGGATGCGATTCGCTTTCGTGCCCCCTCATCTTTCAATGAAATTATCCGGGAAAAAGCCCGGAAACATGATGCCTACTATATACCAATGAAAGAACGGATGACAAGTCAGGCCGAAAATGGCGTTATCGGATCCGATTTCATGCTGGAGCATCTGCACCCGAACAGCGACGGCTACTTTTTGATGGGCAAAACGTTCTTTGAGCAATTAATGGAAGCGGATCTGCCCGGGCTGCATGCGGACATGAGCCGGCTCAGAGAACCGGATTATTATCGCGAGGCCATGCATCTGACCGAGCTGGATCATCGCATGGTTTGGCACCGGATTCAGGGTCTGATGAACAGCTGGCCTTTTGTGGATGAGTCGGATCCACAAGGGTATCCTGCCAATTATTCACCGGACGGCATTGCGGACAGGTTGGCATTTGATTATGTCCGGGAGTATATCAGATGGGAGGAGGCCAAAACGAGAATGGCGCAGTGGTATAACAATAACAACCGGTATGAGGAGGCAATAATGGAAGTAATGGGTGCGATTCGGGCGGTACCCCATGAAGAAGAGGCGTGGCGTTTTGCCGGCCATTTAGCCATGCAGGCCGAAAAGACCGGGGAGGCTGTTGATTTCCTTATGCAGGCCTATCATATCAAGCCCACGAACCACACCTGCCGGACAATGGGCATGATAGAGTTCGACCGGGAAAATTTTGAACGGGCTGCAGATTATCTGAAAGAAGCATACCAACTGGATCCGCGTGACCATCAAAGTTTGTTCAATGCATCGGTAGCTCATGCATCCAATGAGCAATATGAGCAGGCATGGGCGATTACCGAGGAGCTGACCCGGACCAATCCGGACTATCCGGGATTACAGGGATGGCGCGCCCATCTTCAACAAGCCGTATCAAGGGGAGGCTCAATGGAGTAAGCAGTCACCTGTCGCCGTATTTCAAAATATCAATATATTAACCAACCGGCAGAAAGGAAAATATCTTGTAATAGGAAATGTCCACGACCGGGCCGGCGCCCGGTCACACAGGTGTATAGATTAAACAAGGTCATGATAAACCATCGGGACCGCAAAAATCAAAAATGATAAGCAGATGAATAACTTCTTTTCCGCAGGGCAGAAATGGGCTGGTTGTTTAATAATTATGGTGCTCATGGGTTTGATGACCGGATGCACCTCTGATGAAAGACCCGAACCGTTATTTGTGAGCCTGTCACCAGGTGAAACAGGTATCACGTTTGAAAATACCATTCTGGAAAGAGAGGGATATTCGTTTGCGGAGTTTCCTTTCTTGTTTAACGGGGGCGGGGTAGCCATTGGAGACATCAACAACAATGGCTTACCTGATGTTTTTCTTTCCGGCAACATGGTGTCGAGCAAATTATATCTTAATAAAGGTAATTTTCAATTTGAGGATATAACCAAAACCGCCGGAGTGGAAACCGATCAGTGGATAAGCGGCGTTTCTTTCATCGATATCAATAACAACGGTTATCTCGATATGTACCTGTCGGTGATGGGGGTTGCCGATACCCCGTCGGAAGACAGGAGAAACATGCTCTATATTAATAACGGAGATGAAACATTTACGGAAGCGTCCGCCGACTACAACCTGGATTACAGTGGATTTACCACACATGCCGCTTTCTTCGATTATAACGGAAACGGTTACCTGGATGTATACCTCATGAATAATTCCCCCGCATCTTTTCACAGATCCAGAAGTGTGCGGGGTACGCCCGAGGCCATGCCGGATGATGAGCTTGGGTATGATAAACTGTTTCGAAACAACGGGGACGGGACGTTTACCGATGTATCGGATGAAGCCGGCATTCTCAGGAAAACCGGTTATGGTCTTGGCATTGCCGTAGCCGATTTCAACCGCAATGGATGGCCCGATGTTTATATTTCAAATGATATTACACCCAACGATGTCCTTTATATAAACAACGGAGACGGCACATTTACCGATCGGGCACGGGATCTCCTTCGTCAAACCAGCTTTGCCGGCATGGGTATTGATGCCGCCGACTACACCAACAACGGTTGGCCCGATTTGATGCAGACCGATATGATGCCGGAAAGAATTGAAGACCAGAAATTGCTGAGTGGCGGACGCAATTATGAACTGTTCCAGCGTCAAAGACAGATGGGTTTTTTTCATTATTATTCAAAGAATGCCTTGCAGTTGAACAACGGTGTGGATGCCGATGGAGATCCGGTTTTCAGTGATATCTCACGTATGGCCGGCGTCGCTTATACCGACTGGAGCTGGGCAGTCCTCTTCGGAGACTACAATAACAACGGCTTAAAGGATCTGATGGTAACAAACGGTTATCCCAAGGCCGTTATTCATTACGATTACCTCAACAGTATCGTAGTTTCCAGCCGGTTTGGCACCAGGGAGGAGCAGATGGAAAGAGCCCTCCGGTTGTATGGGGATCTGTATGGCATTGAAGAACATAACTATCTGTTTAAGAATACCGGAGATCTGATCTTTAATAATGTGTCGCAAGATTGGGGGTTTACCGAAAAAGGCTACTCCTACGGAGCGGCTTATGCTGATCTGAACAATAATGGAGCACTCGATTTTGTGATTAATAATATTGACGCACCGGCATCCGTGTATCGTAATCGAGCCACAGAATTGACGGATAACCGATACCTGAAAGTGGATCTGGAGGGTGAATATCCGAATAGACAGGGCCTGGGGACGGAACTGATTGTAAATGTGGAAGGGGAAAAACAGTACTATTATCACACCATTCACCGGGGATATCAATCTACCGTTGATGACAGAGTTCACCTGGGACTGGGAGAAGCCGATGTGGTTGATTCACTGGAAATATTCTGGCCGGACGGACGCTACCAGCTGCTTCAGGGCATCGAAGCAAATCAGGTGCTGAACATCCGCCAGACCGACGCGATTGATCATCAAAAGTCCGAACCGTTCCAATCCAACCGGCAACAAAAATTCACGGTCTCTGAAGACCGGCTTGGTCTCGATTATCACCACAATGAAAAGCGGTTTATTGATTTCAGAATACAACCCTCGATTGCATATAAATTGTCGAGAACCGGTCCGTCCCTGGCCGTGGGCGATGTGAGCGGCAATGGCCTTGATGACCTGTATATCGGCGGCGCCTCCGGACATGCCGGCGTGCTCTACCTGCAGCAGGAGGATGGCACATTTGCAATGACCGACAGACGGCAGCCGTGGGATTTCGACCAGGAGTACGAGGATACGGATGCGGTTTTCTTCGATGCGAATGGAAACGGCCGCCTTGACCTGTATGTAGGAAGCGGGGGATACCATGCAACGCGGGCCCCGGAGATGCTGCGGGACCGGCTGTACCTGAATATGGGCGACGGACGGTTTTTGAAGGATGAAGAGGCCTTGCCCCGGCTGCTGACCAATACCTCGGTGGTTTTGCCGGGCGATTTTACGGGCGACGGGCGGACGGATCTGTTCATAGGCGGCGGGATGGTGCCGGGCAATTATCCCGATCCGGCCGGGAGCTATCTGCTGGGCAATGAGCAGGGCCGTTTTGTGGATGTGACCGGACAGGTGGCTCCGGAACTGTCCGAAGCGGGGATGATCAGCGACGCATTGTGGT
>SLOL01000128.1 GCA_007132495.1 Balneolales bacterium | reverse complement strand
TTATCCGGTATATATGCCTCATATGTGGTTCCTGTTCGTCGGGCCAGCGTTTTGCCTGCGGCTTCCTTCAGATTCCACCTCGCGATGGACACCCTTGCCGTTCGGCTAATGCTTCCCCCTGTCGGGTGCACAGGAGACTTTCACTCCCAAACGAATGCGACCTGCCTGGCGCACGAAAAAAAAGGGCTGCTCCGGTCAAAGAGCAACCCCTGTTTTAGCAATCAAAAAAATGTTAATCCATTATTTTGCGCAGAAAAGCCGGCTGTTCGGTGTTGTTTTTGTCGATCTTCTCCTCACGGTTGTTGAGCAGCTTGCTTCCTGAACCGGTCGCCGTTGGCTGCTCGGGCTTTCGTTCGGACTGCTCATCGGCCTTCTCCTGCGCACTTTTTTCTTCGTCCGTCACCGGCCGCATACCGGGTCGCCGGCTGATGGCGGGAGCGTCCAGGTATTTCAGGTTTTTCTCTCCCTTGTAAAATTCGGACGGTTCATGTTTGAACCGTTTGGGAATTTCATCGGCTGCCGGCAGACTGACCGGAGTTCTGTTGGCGGTTTCGGCGCGACGCGGCTCGGGCTCTTTGGCCTCCTGCTGCATCTCTTCGGCCTCTTTGGCTTCATCGGCCGAATCAAATCCGGTGGCTATAACCGTAATCCGGAGATCATCGCCGAAATCCTCGTCAAGTACGGTACCCCAGATAATTTCGGCATCCTCACCGGCTTCCTGCTGAATAATACTGGTCGCGGTCGTAGCCTCCCGCATACCCAGTGTGGACCCGGCCGAGATATTCACGAGTACATTGCGCGCACCACGGATACTGATGCCGTCCAGCAGCGGAGAGCTGATCGCTTCGCGTGCCGCAATTTCCGATCGATCGGAACCGGTGGCCGAAGCCGAACCCATAATGGCGGCACCGCCGTCGAGCATTGTGGTACGCACATCGGCGAAATCGAGGTTGATCAGACCCGGCATCAGAATCAGATCCGATATCCCGCGGGTTGCGTTGTACAGAACTTCGTTGGCCATCTCAAACGCTTCCACAAGACTGGTGCTCTCATCACAGATATCCAGAAGCCGCTCGTTCGGTATAACGATCACCGTATCACAGTTCTTCTTGAGTTCATTGATACCGTCAACAGCATATTTCATGCGGATCTTGCCCTCACAGATGAACGGAAGGGTGACAATGCCGACGGTCAGGATACCTTTGCGCTTGGCAATGGCCGAAATAACCGGAGCACCGCCGGTTCCGGTTCCTCCACCCATGCCGGCGGTAACAAAGACCATATCGGCTCCTTCTATGGACTCTTCAATTTCGTGCCGGTTTTCCTCTACCGCCTCTCGTCCGATTTCCGGACGGGCACCGGCCCCGAGGCCGCTCGTCAGGTTCTTGCCCACCTGTATATTGATATCGGCATGATTTTGCCTGAGCGCCTGGGCATCGGTATTCAACGCAATGTACTCCACGTTGTTCAGGCCTTTGGCTATCATATTGTTGATGGCATTTCCCCCGCCACCACCAATACCAACGACCTTGATCTTGGCATTTTCCTGGCTTTGTTCGTCAAAGCTGAATCGTGTATTATTGAGGTTCGACATAGTCGTCTCCTTGGTTTGATTGCTATGTTATCTTAAAGTTCTTTAAACCAGCTTTTCATCCTGGCTGCAATTCGGTTCATCACTTTCTCCACACTGGAGCCCTGGGTTGATGAGGGAATCATCACCTGGCCGCCGGACTCTTTTTTCTGCTGCAGCGCGTGCAGGACCAATCCCACACCGGTCGCATAGATCGGATTCTTCACTTCGTTGACCAGGCCCCCGGTCAGTCCGCGCGGCATTCCGACTTTGGCATCCATTCCCAGCACGTCATTGGCAAGCGGACAGATGCCGTCCAGCAATGAACCACCGCCGGTGAGCACCACTCCGGCACTCATTTCGCTGGCGTATCCGCTTCGTTTCACTTCAATGGCTACGATTTCAAGAATTTCTTCGGTCCTTGCCTGTATTATTTTTGAGAGTATGCTTTTTTTGATCTCTTTGGGAGGCCGCCCGGCGATACCGGGCACGGTAATAATTTCATCATCCTGTATCAGATCGACATATGCCAGTCCGTGATCCCGTTTCAATTTTTCGGCCTGATCCTCCAATACACTCAGTCCGATACGAATGTCATCGGTCACTTTTTGACCGGCTATGGCCACCACAGCGGTGTGACGTATGGTATTGTCCTGGAAAACAGCTACATCGGTCGTGCCGCCACCGACATCCACCAGTACCACCCCGGCTTCTTTCTCTTCGTGATCCAGCACCGCATAGGAGGAGGCCAGCGGTTCCAGGATAAGATCGGCCACCTGGAAGCCGGCCCGTTCCACACAACGGAACATATTTTTGGCTGCAGAGACGAGACCGGTAATGATGTGCACTTCGGCCTCCATGCGCATGCCGCTCATACCGACGGGATCTCCAATGCCGTCCTGGCCGTCAACAATGAATTCCTGTGGAATCACATGGATGATCTGCTGATCGGTCGGCAGCATGATCCGCTGGCAATCTTCGAGCAGCCGTTCAACATCCTTTATCGTGATCTCATTATCGCGGTTATTGATGGTGATTACTCCTTTGCTTCGAATGCTTCGGATGTGATCACCAGCAATGCCGACATTGACCGATTTTACTTCTATGCCGGAAGCCAGCTGTGCCTGTTCAATCGCAGTCCGGATGGCATTCACTGTTTTTTCAATATTAACAACCACGCCGCGATTAAGACCGTCGCTGGGTGCTTTGCCAACACCAAGAATGTTGATTTTCTGCATCTCGTCCACGGATGCCACCACGGCGCAAACCTTGGTGGTTCCGATATCCAATCCTACTACGATCCGATCTTCCATAGCGTTATTTACTCTGTTAAAGGTCTGAATTCATCGGGTTTTTGATCCCGTTATTACGCAATTTATTCTCTGGCCACAATTTGTCCGTGGAACCGAAGGTCCAGGCTTCTCACATGATCTATTCCTTTTTCCGATACCACCTGTGACTGAAATGCCCGCCACTTTCTGATGCGCTGATCAAATTGTTCATGTCCGAATGTGAGCCTGACGGCATTCTCATCGGTTAAAGCCACCACGCCATCGGTATCCGTCACCATTACTTCGCTAACTGCGGCATACAGGCCCGGGTATCGACGAAGGGTGGTCAGAAACGACCGGGCTTTGCCGAAGGAACCGGACCGGAGGGTATCCGGTTTATCCCCCTGCCGAAGCCGGTCAGGCACGGAAAAACCGTACAACAATGGTACATCCACCGATTTACCCAGAACAACCGGTAATATGATGCCGGATTCGGTGACCAGTGCGGTTCGGCCCTGATCCACCAGAAGTGCCATGGACTGTTCTTCATCCACCCGGATACGCAACCGCCCCGACTGGGACAGGCTGACATAGGCCGTTTTGACCCAGGGCAGAGACTCCACTTTCTCCATTACATCGAGAAATGCAATACTGTCTCCGTGCATCCCTTCTTCCAAACCGCTTGCCTGTATTACGGCATCGGCATCGGCCATTTCAATGCCGGCAAGCTCGATTTCCGTGATCTCAACCGTCCGACTCAGATACATACCAAGCACCGTCGCTGCAACGATCACCATCAAACCCGCCGCGAGATACTCAATTCCCGGAAATTTTCTGTTCTTACTCATGACCTTTACCCCCGGCGTTATTGGTACTGTTTTCGGAACTATCCGGTTTGCCGGTACCCGCAGAACCTTGCCGCCGTTTCGCAACAAACGATTCCGCATACTTGTAGATGTCACCGGCACCCATGGTGATAACCATGTCTCCCGGCCGGACTATCTTCTCGAGAGCCTCGGGCAGGTCCTCCTTATCGGCGATATACGTAACATCCCGGTGACCGAAAGCCTTTGCCGTATCGGAGATCAACTGTCCGTTTACCCCTTCAATCGGCTGCTCCCGTGAAGGGTAGATGTCGGTCAATATCAATTTTTCGGCATCAAAGAAAGAGAGACCGAACTCCTTATACATTTCCCTGGTGCGTGAATAAAGATGCGGCTGAAACACGGCAATGATCCTTCGATCCGGCCAGCCGTCACGGGCCGCACCGAGTGTGGCCTTCACTTCGGTAGGATGGTGTGCATAGTCATCCACCACCAGAATCTCACTGTCTTCATACTTGATCTGGAAGCGCCGGAACACCCCGGTGTAATTGCGCAGCCCCTTTTTGATTTTGTCAAATGGAATTCCCAACTCGAGTCCGATACCCACGGCAGCCAGGGCATTTCGTACATTGTGATCACCCGGAGCATCGACGGAAATACGTCCCAGCTCTTCTCCTTCAAACCGGACCGTAAAACTGCTGCGCAGCTTTGTTGACTTGACTTTGACCGGTCTCAGCTGTGCCTGGGGGGTATATCCGTACGTTATGAACCGCCGGCCGATATCGGGAATAATGCTGCGAACTCTGGGATCATCCAGGCAGAGCACTACGACACCATAAAAAGGGATTTTATTGGCAAATTCGATAAAAGCATCCTTGATATCCTGCTCATCGCGATAAATATCCATATGTTCCAGATCGATATTGGTAATCACGGCGAGAGAAGGGCTGAGACGCAGGAAGGTCCGGTCGAATTCATCCGCTTCAACAATAATGATATCCCCTTTGCCGACCACGGCATTGGTTTTGTCAAAACTGTGAACCCGGCCACCTACCATAATTGTAGGATCAAAGTCCCCGGCCTGGACCACCAACCCGGTCATGGTTGTGGTGGTGGTCTTGCCATGGGTTCCGGCCACGCCGATACCGTATTTCATACGCATCAGCTCGGAAAGCATTTCGGCACGCTTGATGACCGGTATTCCACTGTCCAGTGCCGCTTTGGTCTCCACATTCTCTTCGGCTTGTACGGCGCTGGTATAGACCACGGCATCGGCGCCTTCAATGTGTTCTGGCGCATGACCTTCATAAATGGTGGCTCCCAGTTTTTCCAGCCGGTCGGTCGAGTCACCTTTACTGCCATCGGATCCGGTAACGGTAAACCCGCGGTGTAGCAATATTTCCGCCATGCCGCTCATACCGATTCCGCCGATACCCACCATGTGGATATGCCGGGTATTACCGAAGACCGGTTGTGTCTGAATTGCCTGACTCATGATAGCTCCCTCAATTTCTGATTTTCAGATGCACCCCTGTCGGCGTCCGGCAACACCCTGCTCAGGATTTCCTTTGCAATCACATCAGCCGCATCGTTTTTAGCCAGTTTACGCGCCATCTCCTGCATGCGCTCCCGCTTTGACCGGTCCTGCATCAGTGTCATGACCATCTCCGGAAGCAGATCCGTCAGGGTGTCGTCTTTCAGGATGACGGCAGCACCCTGGTTTGCCAGTGCCTGTGCATTTTGCGTCTGGTGATCCCCGGCCACCCAGGGCGACGGCACCAGTATGCCGGCTTTACCACCGGCCAGCATTTCGGCGCAGGTGGTGGCACCTGCACGCGACACAACAACATCAGCTGCAGCCCACGCTTCGGTAACATCATTCATAAATCCGTACAACCTCAAACCGGGGAGCTTTTCAACCGGTGTACCGGAAGCTGCCAGGCGCCGGATGATCTCTTCATGATATTGCTCACCGCACTGCCAGATAATCTGATTCTTCCCGGAATCCAGCAGCGCGGGCAAGTGCCTGAGCATCGCCTCGTTGATACTTTTTGCACCGCCGCTGCCCCCCATGACCAGCAGCACCGGCCGGTCCGGATCCAGTCCAAAATGCACCCTTGCCTTTTCGGAAAAGACGGGATCCTGCAACCGATCAATCAGGCTCTTGCGAACCGGATTTCCGACACACCGGGTCTTCGACCCGGGAAACCACTTCGCGGCCTCATCAAAAGCGGTAAAAATCAGCTCTGCATGGGGTGCCAGCTTCCGGTTGGTCATACCGGGATAACTGTTCTGTTCCTGCAGAAAAAGCGGAACCCGGCTTCGGGCCGCCATCCAGCCCGCCGGTCCGGCTGCAAAGCCGCCGCAGCTTACCATGGCATGCGGACGAAAACGCCTGATCAGTGTACGGCTCTGCCACAGACTGACGACCAGTTTCAACGGGAACAGCAGATTTTTAAGTGTCAGCCGGCGATGCAGGCCACTGATCCAGACAGGTGTGATATCATATCCGGCAGCCGGCACGGCTTTCCACTCCATGCGGTCACGTGTTCCGACAAACAGGAATTGCGATCCGGGGTATGCTTCCCGTATGGCATCGGCGATGGCGATGGCGGGGAAAACGTGTCCGCCGGTTCCCCCGGCTGCAATCATTATGCGCAACTGATCAGCCATAGGACTCCTCCTTGTATTTGGATATTCGCAGAAGGATCCCGATCAGCACTCCGGAAAAGAGCATACTGGTTCCGCCGTAACTGATGAACGGCATCGGCAACCCGGTCACCGGCAGCAGTCCCGTCGCCACTCCCGCATTTACAAAAGCAAACATGGTGACACCCAGGGTGCATCCTACCGCCAGCAGCATACCCAGTGTATCCGGTGCCCGTTTGGCGATCACGGCAATGCCCCGGAACAGAATAACCACATACAGAAGCATTACCACTCCTGCACCCAGCAGTCCGTACTCTTCTGTGATGATGGCATAAATATAGTCGTTATAAGGAGCAGGCAGGAAGTCGCGCTGGGTGCTTTTCCCGATACCAACGCCCAGGAGTCCGCCCTGGGCCACGGCAATATGCGCCTGCTGCGCCTGATAACCGCTGGTCAACTGAAACTGATTACTTTCAATATGCAATATCTGGTCAACGTAGTTGGTGACCCGGCTCTGTCTTTCGGCCGACTGCATCAGTATTCCGCCGGCACCGATTACCGCAACCACAAACAGTGCCGACAGATGGAGCGCGCTCACCCGGCCCACAAACATGATCAACAGGCACATCACCAGCAGCAATGCGGCACTGCTGAAATCCTCCATGCCGATCAGGGCACATGTAATCAATACCCAGACCAGAATAGGCAGAAATGCCCGTTTGAAGTCACGAATATAATTTTGTTTCCGGCTGACCAGATAAGCGACATAGACCAGAAGGGAGACGGTTGCCAGCGATGACGGCTGAAACGAGAAGGCTCCCAGATTCAGGGCGCGACGGGCACCGAAGACTTCGGTACCGTAAATACTTACAATGACCAAAAAGAACCAGCTCAAAATCAGGGCAAACCGGCTTACACGGGCAATGACATGGTAGTCTATTTTGGATACAATAACCATCACCAGCAGAGAAATGGCCAGTTTGGTCGCATGTGTTCCTATCAATGCACCTGCCGTTGTAAACCTGGTTTCGGCGAAATAGGCAATGGAGGAGTAGACCGCCAGCAATCCGGCAATCATCAGCATAATTACGCTCACCAGCAGCCACCGATCACTGGGGACAGCCTGCACGGATGCCGATCCGCCGGCCGGCTGTTCGAACAGATACTGTTTTTTAAATTTGTCGGTGAACATCATGTCTGGTTTTTGCTATTTTCCCCTGCTGTTACAGTGCGAGGACGGACTGGATAAAACGATGACCACGGTCTTCATAACTGTCGAACATATCAAATGAAGCGCAGGCGGGACTTAACAGCACCACATCCCCCTGTTCGGCTATTCTGTAGCATTTCTCAACGGCTTCGTGCATGGAGTCGGCAAACCGGATAACCGGAGCCACCCCGTCAAGCTGGGTTTTTATTGCATTTCGACCTTCGCCGATAGCTACTATGGCCTTTACTTTCTTCCGAATTTCCGGACTGAGCTCACTGTAATCATTGCCCTTGTCGCGGCCGCCCATGATCAGCACCACCGGCTTGTCGAAGCTGGTGAGCGCATACCACACGGCATTGACATTGGTTGCCTTACTGTCATTATACCACACCACACCATCCACCTTGCGCACCTTCTGGAGGCGGTGCGGCACTCCTTCGAAGCCGGTCAGACTTTCACGGATCGGTTCACTGTCGATTTCGCAAACCCGCGCGGTCAGTGCCACGGCAAGTCCGTTGCGTAAATTGTGTTGTCCCGGCAATGCGATCTGTTTCATGGGTAATACCTCCTCATTGTATACATCGGTCCGGAGCCTGATCACCCCTTCCTGCAGACAGGCACCGGGCACATCCAATTCGCTTGAAAAGGGCAGAAGTACCGGGTGGGATGAACTCCGTTCCAGCTTTTCGGTCTGCTCCCTGACTACCGGATCATCATATCCGTATATCAGTGTATCCTCTGCCGTTTGATGACCCGGCAGCTTCATTTTGGATGCGATATAATTTTCAAACTGATTCTGATAGCGGTTGAGATGGTCGGGTGTGATATTCAACAGCACAGCCACCCTGGCGCGAAAACGGTCAATATGATCGAGTTGAAAGCTGCTGACTTCCAGGATGACATCCTTTTCGGAGGATGTCTCTTCCACCACTTCGGAAAAGGCCGTTCCGATATTGCCGGCAAGCAGGTACGGTCTGCCCGCACGTTTCCAGACATCGGCGAGCCAGTTGACGACGGTTGTTTTTCCATTGGAACCGGTAACCGCGATAATTCGACTTTGACTGTACCAGGAAGCAACCTCGATCTCCGATACAATCTGTTTACCCTGTGACCGGTACTCCCGGATAATGGACGCTTCGTCAGGCACTCCCGGACTCACTACAAGAAAATCCCCTTTCATCGCCGCATCCGAATGGCCGCCCTCCTCAAACCGGATATCAGCAACCTCCAGCCGCTTCCTGAACTCCGGCGTCAATGAACCGGCATCAGAGACCAGAACGTACGCCCCTTTCCGGTGCAGCAATTCGGCTACAGCCACGCCGCTTCGGGCGCCTCCGGCTACGGTGATATATTGATTTTCAATCCGGGTCATATGTTCATATAACTTGACAACAATGCGGTTACCTCAATTTCAGAGTAATGATGGTAAAAATGGCCAGCAGTATGGCGATGATCCAGAACCGGACGACGATCTTGGGTTCGGCCCATCCCTTCTTCTCGAAATGGTGATGCAGGGGCGCAATCCTGAAAAAGCGTTTCCCCTCACCATACTTGTTTTTGGTGTACTTGAAATAGCTGGTCTGGATGATGACGGACAGCGCTTCAACAAAAAAGATGCCGCACAGTATCGGCAGCAGCAGTTCTTTATGGATCATCAGTGCCACAGCGCCAATTCCTCCTCCCAGCGCAAGGGAACCGGTGTCGCCCATAAATACTTCTGCCGGATAGGTGTTATACCAGAGAAACCCGAAACAAGCTCCCACCAAAGCTGCACAGTAGATCGTCAGTTCACCGGTGCCGGGCAGATAGAGGATATCCAGGAACCCGGAGTAATCCACCCTGCCCGAAACATAGGCCAGGATACCGAGTGCCAGTCCGGCTATTGCCGTAGTTCCGGCAGCCAGTCCGTCCAGGCCATCGGTCAAATTGACCGAATTACTGACTGCCGTCAGAACGAAAATCGACACGGGAATATAAATCGCCCATCCCAGCGCTTCTCCGAGAAAGGCATAGTCGATATTGGCATCTTTCACGAAAGGTATGGTGCTCAGTGTATTATAGTCCTGAAACTCAGGGTGGAAATAGAGCACACTGCCCAGTACTGCTCCCACCAGAATCTGACCGATAATCTTGAACTTGCCCAGCAGCCCTTCCTTGTTTTTCCGGATGATCTTGATATAGTCGTCAACAAAACCGACACCCCCCAGGGCAATGGTAACAAACAGGATCAGCCAGATATAGACATTGCCGGGATGCGCCCACATCAACGTTGACGGTATGATGGCCAACAAGATGATCAGGCCGCCCATGCTGGGTGTTCCCTGTTTCTCGATGTGGTTTTCCAGTCCGGCGACATCCTCCCTGATATTCTCCTGCAGCTGCAGACGGTTCAGCAGCCGAATCATTTTCCTGCCGAAAAATATGGATATCACCAGGGCAGTAAGTGCTGCAAGTGCACTGCGGACGGTAATAAAGGAGAACACCCCGAATCCCGGGGGACTCATGGTTTCCTGTATCCAGTCTAAAAGGAGATATAACATCAGCACACCTCCCTGTTTGTTGTACCATCACGCCGGTTTTTCGCAGAAGCGCGCCGGCCGATCCATTCGGTCAGGGCTTTGGTGGCAATTTCCCGGTCATCAAATTTGTGGCGGCGGCCATGGACCTCCTGGTACGTTTCATGCCCCTTGCCGGCGATCAGAATCAACGACCGGGTATCGGCATCCAGGATGGCAGAGCGAATAGCTTTACGCCTTTTGGGCTCCACAAACAAATGCTCTGTCCGGCTGATCCCTTTCCGGATATCACGTATGATGGCATCCGGATCCTCGGTCCGTGGGTTGTCCGATGTAAGGGTCACCACATCGGCATACCGCTCGGCTATTTTCCCCATTTTCGGACGTTTGGTGCGATCACGATCGCCACCACATCCAAAAACGACGTGAAGTGTTTCATCTTTACCCCGGACCTTGTGCAAAGCTTGCAGAACATTCTCCAGCGCATCCGGTGTATGGGCGTAATCTACAAAGACTGCCGGTGCGGCGGTATCCGGACTCAGCGACTCTGCGGCCACCCGTTCGAGCCGGCCCGGTGCACCGGTGGCCTCACCCAGGGCACCTGCCACACTGTTTTTGGTACACCCGAGTGCCAGGCATATCAGATAGGCCTGAGCCACATTATAGGCATTATAACGCCCGGTCAGCGGGGTACTAACGATGGTGCCGTCCAGGTCCAGAACCATTCCCCGGGGACTTTCATCCAGTATCCGGAAGTCGCGGCTGTCTCTAAATCCGAACTCCCAGATATCGGCCGGGCAGTCGGCAATGATCTTGTGGCAGGCGGAATCATCCCGGTTGACCACCGCGACAGCGTCAGACCGGAGATTATCAAATAATCGTTTTTTAGCCGTGGTATAGGAAGCCATATCCCGGTGATAATCGAGATGATCCTGACTGAGATTGGTATATGCGGCTACATCGAAATCTATACCTTCGACCCTTCGCTGTTCAAGAGCGTGTGAAGAGACTTCCATGGCGCAATAGGCCGTTCCCGCACCGGACATTTCATCCAGTATCCGCGCCAGGCTCACCGCATCGGGGGTCGTCAACCGGCTTGGCTGCACTTTGTTACCCATGCGGATATCAACTGTTCCCAGCATGCCGGTGTTGTAACCGAGCGTATGCAGAACCTGGTATACGAGGGTAGACACCGTTGTTTTGCCGTTGGTCCCGGTAATTCCGATCATTTTCATGGACCGGGCAGGATATCCGGCCAATGCCTGTGCCAGTTCTCCGGCAATCCTGCGGGTATCGGCAACCTTCAAATAGAGAACCTCACCAGCGGAAGTTCCGGATGAATTCGGTACCGTTTGATGATGATTGCCGGGAAAGCGTTCGGTGACAATGATCCCTGCCCCCTTTCGAACGGCATCAGGAATAAAATCGTGACCGTCGGAAACCGTACCTTTGAGCGCAATAAATACATCCCCTTTACGGACCGATCGGGAGTCAAGTCTCAGACGACCGGGTTTGCCGTTGTATGCTCCCTGTGAATCGATCGGGCGGATGATATGGATCAGTTCATCAAGCTTCATTCCGCCCCCCTTTGTGATAAAATAACCGGCAATGTCCGTGCCCGGCCTCTGACGGTTACATTCTGTCCCTTCCGATACTGCTCTCCGGCTGCCGGGAACTGGGCATATACGGTACCGGAACCGATCATTTCCACATCAAAACCCGCCTTTCGGAGCCATGCCGAAGCTTTCCGCATACTCATACCCTGCACATCCGGAACGAAGGCGTGTGCATCACTGATCAATTCGCCATCTCCGTCTTCAAAATCTGACAAGGTTAGTTGAACGGGATCCGATCTCATGATCTGTTCGCCGGCTTCCGGACGCTGAGATTGTACATACTCCCCGTCCCCACTGGCACGGTAGCGGATATTATAATCCTTAAGTATGGCCCTGGCTTCATCGCTTCGTTTGCCTTTCAGATCCGGTATGACGGCCCACATGCCGCTCACATCATCCTTGTCCGGGGTGATATGCAAACGGTCATCCAGACCGATCAGTCGAAGTGCTACATTACGGAAAACCGGTCCGGCGATAAAACCGCCGTAATAACTCAGTCGCGGTTCATCCAACATTACCAGACAGACATACCGGGGATCCTCCGCAGGAAAATAACCTGCAAAAGAGGCCAGGTAACGGGTTTGATACCTGCCGTCAATATACTTTTGAGCCGTTCCCGTTTTGCCGGCTATACGAAAACCTTCAATTTGGGCATAGGCGGCTGTTCCGGAATCAGACACCACGCTTTCAAATACCGGGCGCAGTTTTTCAATGGTTTCCGGTTGAATGGAGCGACGGATGGATTGGGGCCGTTTTTTAAGTACTTCCTTCCCCTGTTCGTCCACAATCCTGTCGACGACATAAGGGCGCATCATGACACCATCATTGGCAAAGGCGGCATAGGCCTGGGCAAGCTGCATCAATGTGACCTGCACTTCATAACCGATGGAGAGCCAGGGCTTGGTTACCGCCGACCATTGATAGGGCTTGCGCAACAAACCGGACTCTTCGCCCGGAAGATCAATATAGGTTTGAGCACCAAAACCGAGGTTTCGGGCATATTGATAGAATGTTTCAGAAGGAAGCCGTTCTGCAATTTCGGAAGTAGCGATATTGGACGAACGTCGAATGGCTTCAGTAAAACTGACCGTGCCCATCGGATCGTGATCGCGCATCATCTGCCCGCTGATAAGCCGTGTTCCATCACCCGTTTCAAAGGTCTCATCCATATTCACCGAACCGTTTTCAATAGCCGCCACCGCCGTCACCAGCTTGAATGTCGATCCGGGCTCGATCAGATCCGCAATTATGGTATTGCGCCGGTCACCTGACGGGGAGTCTGCCGGATGATTGGGGTCAAAAGCCGGATAATTTGCCATCGCCTTTACAGCACCGGTTTTGGGATCCATGACAACAATGGACCCGCGGGACGCCATACCGCGCTCGATACCTTTTAGCAGCTCCTCTTCGGCGATGGCCTGTATATGTGCGTCGATGGTGGAGATAAGCGTATGCCCCTGCTCCGGCAATTTTCTGGGAGCTCCGACATAAGCGCGTATACGGCCGCTACGATCACGCCGAACCTGTCTCTGTCCGTCAGTGCCGCTCAGATATTCATTATATGACGATTCCAGTCCCGACATTCCATCCAATTCGTGGTTGACATAGCCAATAACGTGTGAAGCAAGCGTTTCATAGTTATACCGGCGCCGGTACTGCTCCTCCAGAATCACCGCACTTGACCCGGAATCCCGAAGACGTTCTGCCGCCTCCACATCCAAATTGCGTTCCAGTACGACATAGCGCGAATTTGATGGAGCCGAACGCAACCTTTGTCGATAATGGGAAACCGACCTCGGAGTAACACCGGCAAGTTGACGGATAAAACCGTCAAGCTCATCCCGGGTGACACCGGGGTAATGGGGGTCAACGGCTACTCTGTAAGTTACCGTATTTCCAACAAGCTCCCGGCCCTCGCGATCCAGTATGACCCCTCGCTGGGCGGGTATGGAGATCACATCCATGGCCTGGGCGCTCCAGAGTGCACGCAGATCGGAGCCCTCCAAAAGCTGGATTCGCATAATTTGCAAACCGATCATAAGCGGTATCAGGAGAAGTAGTCCGAATACCACAAACATACGGTTCAATATGTAGCTTTTCGTTTCCGGCATGTTAATTATTGATGGTGATGACCGGATCGACTGCGCCTCCGGAGACCATTCCAAGCGATTCTGCCCGTCGATACACTTCGGCCGGACCCGTCATGCGGTCATAGTTCCTTCGCGCATCGGTGTGCAGGCGTTCTGCCCGCTCATAATCACGGCGTAACTGTTGAACTTCACGAAGCGTGCTTTGTGTCTGGAATACATGCGTCAGGTAAAGGAATCCCAGCACGCCGAACAAAACTGAATACATGATCAACTTCCAGGGTGACCAGAACCTGGACCTGCCGCTTCGTTTCTTGCGTTTTCCGTTGGATCGAGGTTTTCCGTTTGATGTTTTGTTACCGTTTGCCACCGGCGCACCATAGCTTCGGGCCGGTGCACGGGCGGGTGCAGGTGCAACAGACACGCCGCTGTAATTCAGGCGGGATTTACCGTTAGATTGCACTATCGGAGTTCGGATCATCATGACCAACCTCCTAAGTTATTTCTGCGATTTTCATCTTCATCAACACGGTCACCCCTGTCTGACGAGGCCCGTTCGGACAATTTTTCCGCCGCCCTGAGTTTGGCGCTGCGAGCCCGAGGGTTGTTTGTGATTTCGTCCACGGAAGCGGAAATCACTTTTTTATTCAACGGCCGCATGGGGCGGACCTCATTACCGTAAAAATCCTTGACCGGTTTTCCTTCAAAATTGCCGTACCGGAAAAAATTCTTGCAGAGTCTGTCTTCCAGGGAGTGATAGGTGATCACCACAAAGCGTCCCTGGTCACACAACAGGGCATGCCCCTTTTCCAGCACTCGTTTCAGCATGCCAAGCTCACTGTTAACCGCAATGCGAAGGGCCTGAAATATTCTTGCCAGCGATTTGTTGCGGAAACGTTCCGGAACCACAGAGGCAACAACATCCCGAAGTTCGGTCGTTGTTTGAAGCGGCCGCGCCTCTATTATGGCCCGGGCAATTCGGGAACTCTGCCGTTCCTCGCCATATTCAAACAGCAGATCACGCAGCGTCTCATATTCATATTCATTGACGATTCCGGCGGCCGTTGTTACCTGCAGACTACCCATTCGCATATCCAGTGGCCCCTCTTTCTGGAAGCTGAAACCGCGTTCCGGCTCATCGATCTGGTGGGATGAGACTCCCAGGTCCAGTAAAATTCCGGCCAGTTTCCCGTGAAGCTCCCTGGGCAGCAGCACATCGAGATATCCGAAGTTCCCCCGGATAATCTTTATTCGCGGCTCATCTGTAAAACGTTCTGTCGCATGTGCAATGGCTTCCTCATCCTGATCCATGGCAAAAAGCCGCCCTTTTTCGGAGAGCTTGCCGAGCAAATGCACAGCATGCCCACCACCACCAAGGGTGCCGTCAACATAGGTACCATGAGAATTGGTAACCAGGAATTGTATTGCCTCATCTCGCAATACGGGTTTGTGATACGAAGTATGGGTCATTGCGCGAAGCCATCTCCCATTACATTTTCGAACATTTCACGGTATGTCTCCGAATCAAGTTCTTCATCCGCTTTTTCGAGCAGTTCGGGTGACCACAACTCAATACTGTCTCCCATTCCGATGAAGATGACCCGGTTTGTGATATTTGCCCACTCCATAAGTTTCGGAGGTATGGCCAGTCGATTGTGTTTGTCGAGTGTCAGGTCGTCGGCAGATCTCAGGAAATTTCTAAGCACCGTTCGCTCCTGATGGCGAAATTCATTGATACGGGACAATCTGTCTTCCACACCAAGCCAATACTCCTCCGGATAGAGAAGAAGACAGCGGTCAAGGCCTTTCAGTATGGTAAAACTGTCCTGACTCTGAGGCGGAAGATATTTACGCAGTCTTGCCGGGAAGCTGACGCGACCTTTACTATCTATAGAATGATCGTATTCACCTTTGAAGCTTGCCACAATTCCGCCGGTTGTAGTGAGATCTGCCTTTTTTGATTGCTATGGGCAGGAAAAGGGAATTTATCCCACAACTTCCCACCTTGTCCCACAAGGTAGGTTATTTTGGAATTAGATGTCAAGTAAAAAGAGGATTTTTTCCTATATATTTTTCAACGGGAATATGGACAGATTGGCAAATATTGCTGCAATACCATTACAGAAGTGCAAAAAACGGCAAAATATATATGTACAATATATATGCTGACATGTGTGGGAAACTTTCCCACAAAAAAAAGATACAATGGTCATACCTGCTGATAAAAATAGATACAACTATTTCAGCAGTCTTCGGCTCACTTTTTGTATATCGGCCAGCACACCTGCGGCGGTCACCTCCTTACCGGCTCCGGGCCCCTGAATGATGAGGGGGTTTTCATTATAGCGTTCGGTACGAATGGAGATCTGATTATTGGTATCGGTGAGGGTCCCAAGTGGTGATTTCACCGAAACAGACTGGATGCCGATTTTTATCCGCCCCTCCTCAAGATAACCGGTATATCGCAGAACTTCGTCCCGTTCACGGGCCTCTTTGACTTTTTGTTTCCAAAAACCGTTCTCTTCATGAAGCCGCCGGAAAAATTCCTCCGGAGAGAGATTCTTGAGATGATCCGATATCAGGTCCTCGACTTCGATCTCATCCCGCTCCACGCGGAAACCGGCGGTTCTCGCCAAAATCATAAACTTCCGGACCACATCCTCTCCGGAAAGATCATCCCGGGGATCCGGTTCGGAAATGCCCGATTGCTTTGCGGAACGGACGACTTCATCAAACGGGATCCCCTCTTCCAGCTTTGCAAAAAGGTAGGTCATGGTCCCGGACACCACTCCCGAGATACTGAGAATCCGGTCACCGCTGCGCTTCAGGTCCTTGATGGTCTGTATCACCGGCAGTCCGGCGCCAACGGTGGTTTCATAGAGATAGTGGGTCCTCTTGTTGACGGTAAATTCCATTAAACGATCAAAAAACTCCTGTTCAAAGCTGTTGGCCCGTTTACTTGGTGTCACTACATGAATTCCGTACTTCAAAAGCTGGGGATACTTCCGGGCTACATCGGCGTCTCCGGTGGCATCGACAAATACGGTTCGATAGGGATACTCCTTGATAAGATGCTCTACGATAAAGGACAAATCGGTCGGCTGCCCTTCTCTGACACGCTTTGAAACCTTGTCAGCCGCTATCCCGGAGGGATGCCATGTCATTTTATCCGTATTACAGGCTCCGATGATGCTGAAATCGACCTTGGGATCTTTCAGTTCGTGCAACTGCTCAAGCAGTTTGCCCCCGATCGCCCCCATACCGGCAACAAAAAGCCGTATTCGATGGGGATGGATACAAAAATGATCGTTCAGCAGCCGAACCGCCGTTTCCGTTTTCTTTTCAGGCAGCAGCAGACTGAGATGCCGGTTGGCCAGACCTTTTGCCATGGCCAGGGGTGCAATCCCGTTTTCACCAAGCACCGACAAAACGGCACCACTGATACCAAGATCGCGCTCCAGCTTTTCACCGATTACAGTGACCATGGAGACATTGCCCAGGACATTGGGTTGATCAATCAACCCGGTTTCGTATTCCACGGCAAACTCCTCCTTCAGGGCGGACTGCCCGGCTACTGCATCGGATACCCGGACGACGACCGTTATACCGTAGTCGGAGGAGGCCGCTGTATTGAAAAGCACGGATATGCCGTGCCGGTCCAGTGCCCTGAGAGCACGAAAGCTCAATTCATGAATCCGGTCAAGACCTTTGCTTCTGAGAGCGATGGCCATGATATTCTTCTTGACCGACACCGATCGCAGGCGTCCGGGCGTCTCCTGATAGTCCCGGGTAATCACCGTCCCTTTGGCATCGGGTTTGAGGGTATTCTTGATATGAATGGGGATATTTTGGGCCTGCAGAGGTAACACGGTTCGGGGATGGAGTACCTTTGCACCAAAATGTGCCATTTCTGCAATCTCGGAGTAATGAAGTTGTGAAATGGTAACGGCCGTTGGTACGATATCGGGGTCGGCAGTGAGAACACCGTTTACATCGGTCCATATCTGAACTTCCCCGGCATTGAGGGCCTCACCCACAAGGCTTGCCGTATAATCCGATCCGGAACGTCCAAGAGTGGTGATTTCATTATTCGATGTGGATCCGATAAAGCCGGTAATGACCGGAACCGTGCCATTTACCGGATGCAGTGCTGCCCGGATTTGCCGGATGGTAGTAATAGTATCGACATCGGCATCCCCGAAGCGGTTATTGGTTCGCACCAGTTTCTGCGATTCAAAAGCGCTCGACCTGGTGCCGGTTTCAATAAGGGCTGCAGCAAAAATATTGGACGATAACCGTTCACCGAAAGAGACAATATTGTCACTGAGTTGTGTGGTCATGCCGTTTTGTCCGCTGAGGGCACTCAATTCGGTCAGAAGCTGGTCCAGCAGCTTGTGCACATTTGAAACCTGCTCAACGGCATGTTCGGGTTCAAGTGCCTCCAACGTCGAGATGTGACGTTTCCGAAACAGTTCAAATCGCTCCTTCCACCCCTCGTCATCTCTCATCACCTTCCCCATCAGGGATATCAGCTCATCGGTGACACCTCCCAGGGCCGAGACAACGACAGCCACCTCTGCTTCTTTACGCTGTTTATTAACAATAGCAACGGCATTGCGTATACGATTGACATCGTACAGCGATGAACCTCCAAACTTTAATATTCGCAACATAGCTCAACTGAATGATAAATGATATTTATTCGACAATTCCGGAAAATTATTTTTTACAAGTGCCTGGATAGCATCAAACTCAATAAGAAATGCATCATGACCGTTATCCGACGTCAATTCTGCATAGCGGCCATTACCCAGAAGGGAAGCCAGTTCTTTTTGCTCGTGAACCGGATAGAGCACATCGGAACTTATCCCGATTACCAGTACTGGAATATCCAGACTGCCGAGAACCTCTTCAAACGATCCCCGGCCACGCGATACATCATGCGTATCCATGGCCTGGGTCAGGCGCATATAGGTCACGGCATCAAAACGAGCAACCAGTTTGGCTCCCTGATACCGGAGATACGATTCAACCTGATAGCAGGCCTGCCCGTTCTGCCCATTTCTGGCAAACCGGTTTTCAAATGATTTGGCACTCCGGTAGGTGAGCATACCCATCATCCGGGCGGCTGCCAGGCCGTCGGCCGGAGGATCATCGGGCGAAAAGTGTCCATCCCTCCACTTCGGATCCGAGGTCAACGCCTTGCGCTGTGCCTCACCAATTCCGATGGCCCATGCCGAATGGGCTTTGCCCATGGCAATCAGCAACAGCTGCTCGGCACGTTCATCCATGATACCGAACTCCAGTGCCTGCATTCCCCCCATGGAGGCACCCACGGCAAAACGCACGCGGGTTACGCCAAGGTGATCCAGCAACCGCTGCTGCACCCGAACCATATCGCGAATGGTGATAAGCGGAAAGTCACCGCCGTAGCGCCTGCCGGTTTTCGGGTTGATACTCAGCGGACCTGTGGTTCCGTAACAGCTCCCGAGAACATTACTGCAAATAATATAGTGTTCGTCAGGGTCGAGCAGCCGCCCCTTTCCGAAAAAGCCGGTCAGCCATTCATCCGCCGCAGCATGACCGGTCAGGGCATGGAATACCACAGCCACATTGCTCATATCGGCATTGGGAGTTCCCCAGGTTTTATAGGCTATTTCCAGCTCGGGAAACTCAAATCCGGACTCTGTTACAAAGGGATCCGGATCCGTATACGTTATGCATTCGGGATCCTGTGCCATAGTATCGGTTGGTTCATACCTCATTACATTTAAAAATCAAGATATCCGGCTATTACAAATTCTGTACTTCCATGATCACAATTCAAGTTCTAAAACATGTCTCCGGCTTGTTCCGACCGGAGACATGTTTGGTAACATTTGGCGTCAAACCGATTTGGCAAACGCCTGTTCGATGTCATATTTGATGTCATCAATATGTTCAAGTCCGACTGAAATACGGATCAACGCTTCGGTCGTTCCGGTGGACCGCTGCTCTTCCTCGGTCAGCTGCTGATGCGTGGTGGATGCGGGATGAATCACCAATGTCTTGGCATCACCCACATTAGCCAGGTGACTGGCCAGCTGCACATTGTTGATAAATTTCTTTCCGGCTTCGTATCCCCCTTTGATACCAAAGGTCAGAACAGCACCGAATTTACCGGGATTAAGATATTTTTTTGCCATTTCATGGTATTTGTGATCAGGCAGGCCGGCATAGCTCACCCATTCCACATTATCGTTTGCATCCAGCCATTTTGCCAGCTCCAACGCGTTATCGCAGTGGCGCTCTGTCCGCAGCGACAGGGTTTCGAGTCCCTGAAGCAGCAGAAAGCTGTTCATCGGCGCCTGGCAGGGGCCGAAGTCACGAAGTCCTTCCACCCGCGCCCGGATCGCGAAGGCGATATTCCCGAAAGGTCCGTCTTCGCCGAACACCTCCCAGAAATTGAGACCGTGATAGCCGGGTGAAGGCTGATCGAACATGGGAAACTTGCCGTTGCCCCAATTGAAGTTTCCGGCATCCACCAACACACCACCAATGGAGGTTCCGTGTCCGCCAATCCACTTGGTCGCAGAAGAGACAACAATATTGGCGCCGAAATCGATCGGTCGTGCGATGGATCCGGCAGCACCGAAGGTATTGTCTACAATCAGGGGGATGCCATGTTTTTGTGCAACAGCAGCCAGACCTTCCAGATCGGGTACGTTGGCTTTCGGATTCCCGAGGATTTCCACAAAAATCCCTTTGGTATTTTCATCAATTTGTGCCTCGTATGCCGACGGATCGTCATCTTCTACAAATTTGACATCGATACCCAATCGCGGCATGGATACTTTGAATTGATTGTAGGTTCCCCCGTAGAGATTACTGGTGGAAACAATATTCTCTCCATGCTGCGCTATCGTAACAAGAGTCAGAAACTGTGCCGCCTGTCCGGAAGAGGTGGCAACCGCCGCCACACCTCCTTCCAGGGCCGCAATGCGTTTCTCAAATACATCGTTGGTCGGATTCATGATCCGTGTGTAGATGTTTCCGAACTCTTTCAGTCCGAACAGGGAAGCCGCATGCTCCGTATCGTCGAATCCATAAGAGGTAGTCTGGTAAATCGGCACTGCCCTCGCATGGGTAGCCGGATCTATTTCCTGACCGGCATGCAGCTGCAGCGTTTCAAATTTGTAAGGTCTGGTACTGTTGTTGTCACTCATGGTATGTTCTTTTATTTATGTTTTGGTCACGTCTTGTTAGCTGTTTTCTCAAAAAAAAAGCCTCAACCGGTGCCGATGCCGGAAGAGGCTTATAAAAAACACACCTACTTCCCTCATCTTTCCCTGGGAACGAAACAAGACGTTCCAGAGCAGGATTTAGCACCTGCCCTCCGTTTCCGGAGCGGTTGCTAAGGCTTCACAGGGCCTGATCCCTCCACCTTTCTCTATAAGAGACTTTCACATGTTTTTAAAGAACAAAAGAAAAAGAAAGCCCTTCTCGAGAAATCGGAAAGGGCCGGCAAATTCAATCAATATGCGCTTTTAGCCCTTCACCTGCAACAGCAGGACATACAACAAAGAGCCATCATCATTGTGCGCGAATCGATCATACTTTCATGAATTCATATTAGTTGAAACGAGTTTAAGTTTACAGTATTATAAAATATAAGTCAACAATAAATACAGTATTTTCTGTTTCTTGCAACAAGAAAGTAAAAAAAGCGGGAAAATCGCTACCGGTATCCAAAATTTTTCAGAAAGGTCTCATTGTCCCGCCACTTTTCCCGAACTTTGACAAAAAGTTCAAGATGTGCTTTTTTCCCGGTCATCTGCTCTATCTCTTTTCGCGAGCGGATTCCCAGCTCCTTCAAACGGCTCGCCTTTTTCCCAATTAAAATACCTTTCTGGGAGTCGCGGTTCACCACAATTTCAGCATGAATACGGTCCAGATCGGGCTCTTCTTTGTATTCTACAATATTTACGGCACAGGAATAGGGAATTTCCTGCTGATAAAGCAGAAACAGCTGCTCTCGAATCAGTTCCGATACAAAAAACCGCATGGAAAAATCGCTGGCCTCCTCTTTGGGATAAAAGGCCGGCCCCTGCGGCATGCGCTCTTTCACCTTTTCGATCAGCTCATCTACCCCGGTTCCGTCCAGAGCCGAGATAAAAACGGTATCGGCATAGTTGAAATGGTTCGCATAGCGGGCGGCCACCTCTTTCATGCGCTCTTCGTTCAGTGTATCAATCTTGTTGACAATCAGCATGGTATCAACGTTAAGCTCTTTCAATGTTTCAAAAACGACATCTCCGGGTTCAGGAGCTCTCCGGCCATCTACTATATGCAGAAGCAGGTCGGCATCCACTCGCAACCGATGCACCTGATCCATCATACGCTGTTGAAGCAGATAAGCCGGTTGAATGATACCGGGTGTATCCAGAAAGACGATCTGGGAGTTATCGTCGGAATAAAAACCCTGGATCCGGTGGCGTGTTGTTTGCGCCTTGGGGGTTATGATGGAGAGTTTTTGTCCGAGCAGCTGATTAAACAGTGTTGATTTGCCGGCATTGGGTAGGCCAATGATCCCGGCATAACCAGCCCGATGAGGATCCGGCTCTTTTTTATCCGAAACAGATGAATTCATCCGACATTTAGTGATTGTCCGTGATAATGTCTGCCATGCGCCGAACCGTGTTCTCAAGTCCGTTGAACAGGGCGTCGGCAATCAGGGCATGACCGATACTGATCTCCTTCAGATGGGGTACACTTTTGAGAAAATCGTGAATATTTTCAAAGTTAAGGCCATGTCCCGCATTAACCTGGATACCGAAATCGTGTGCCTGTACAGCGGCTTTCCGGAGGCGTTCCAGTTCTCTGTTCTTTTGTTCGAAGTCAGTGGCATTGGCATAGGTTCCTGTGTGCAGCTCCACCACTTCGGCACCAAGTTCAGCCGCAATCTCGATATCTTTCGGATTCGGGTCGATAAACAGGCTTATCGCTACACCGGCCTCTTTCAGGGGCGGAAAGACCCGATCCTGAAAATCCGGTTTTACCTTCTCCATATTCAGCCCCCCTTCGGTCGTCAGTTCTTCGCGGCTTTCAGGCACCAGCGTAGCCAGATCCGCTTTCAGTTGGGTGCAGAACCGGATCATTTCATCGGTCGCGGCCATCTCAAAGTCGAATACCCCCTGAATCACTTCCCTGAGGCGATACACATCCTCATCGCGAATATGGCGCCGATCTTCCCTCAAATGAAAAACAATTCCGGCAGCTCCGGCTTTTTCGGCCACCCGGGCCGCCCGGACCGGGTCGGGGACCGTCTCACCTCTGGCATTTCTTATCGTCGCAACATGATCAATATTTACTAACAGTTTTCTCATTTGCTAATAACCTGCTTCTGTTATAAGGTATGGTTCCCTTTATACGTACGAGAAGGGTACCGTATATGACTATTTCAAATATTAATTGTAATTTACAAACTTGTACATTCAAGTGAAGCCGGATAATGTGAAAGTTATTGAACAACATTCCATGGCAAAGAAACCATGGTAATTCTTTCCCGGACAACACGAGTAACCACTGCAAATCTGTAGCCATTGGACATCTGGAATCAACGCAATTTTACACTTTACTGTGTGTTCTGGAGTATATTGTTATTGGTTTCCTGCAGCAGCCCCCGCAGTATAACCAATCCGGAAGAGCGCCTGATACAAGAGTTTCAGAAATGGGAAGGAACTCCCTACCGCCTGGGTGGAAGTTCTTCCAATGGCGTGGACTGTTCGGCATTTGTCCGACTGGTTATGAGAGACGCTTTCGGCCTCACGATCCCCGGAACAACCCGTGAACAACTGGAGTTTGGAAACCGCGTTCCCCTGCGATCCTCCCGTCTGGGCGATCTCGTTTTCTTTCAGACCGGTCGCACCACCTATCATGTCGGAATTCTGATGCGGGGTGATTTTTTTATGCATGCCTCAACCTCGCGCGGTGTCACCATCGACCGGCTGCGTGACCCTTACTGGCAGGACAGAATCATTCAAATCAGGCGGGTAACCGGCCGCTGAGGCAAAAAGGATTCATCCCCCTTCCTCTTCCTCGCGGGTCTGGTCACTCATTTCCAGAAACCGGTCTTTAAGCCCGGGATCGGGCATACGGCACTGATCCCGCCGTCCGAACCAGCGATACCGGTTGCGGGCTACCAGATCGTATATCAGATTACGCAAGGTTCGGGGGACCATCACTCCCATTCGCAATAACCTGGGTAACCCTTTGAGATATGCTGCAACACGCAATACGGCATCGGAACGTTCATACACCCTGTTATCGCGGTCCAGTAATACTACCGAGTCCGGCTTCTCCGAATCAAGCCCATGAGCTTCAAGCAGTTTCTCTCCCGCCCGTGACTGAAGCGGCGCAAATCTGATGTGGGATTCCGGGTCATGGTCTATGACATAATTAACCCAGCCGTTGCACAAATTACATACGCCGTCGAACAGAAGCACCGGTTTGTTATTGGATATATCCATAACCAGACAAAAACATTAACAATAAATAATCAAAATCGACGAATAAAGCGAAATTATTGTGTTATTCTAACTTGTAACACCCTGTATGTCCTGCTAACTTTCAGAACACTCCATCAAACTAGCGCTCTAAATCAAACTAGTGCTTTAAACTTGCGCTCCATAGTATTTAAAGTTTAACGGTCATCAGGTCATGCGAAATATACTCTGTGTTGAAAATGATTACATTACATCCTATCTGCTCCAGAAGCAGATAGAACGAATGGGATACTATATGGCCGACAGTGTAGAGACAGGCGAAGAAGCCATAGAGCGGGCCAGACTCCTGAAACCCGACCTGGTATTGATGGATATTAAACTTTCCGGAAGTGTTGACGGCATTGAAGCTGCCGAAACGATCATCAGAGAACTGGATATCCCCGTCATTTTTGTTACGGGACGTGGTGATTTCAAGACCCGCAAGCGTGCACAACAGATTATGCCTGTAGACTATCTTGTCAAGCCGGTTGAGATGAGGCTCCTCCAAAAAGTTATCGAAGATACTTTTATCCGGGTCGCTTGAGTGCTTGCCATCAGGGTAAACAAGGTCAAAAGAATTATTTTTTTTTAATAATCCGACCATTTATATTTCGGGAAATCCGATTCATCTAACATTGTTGAAAACCGGTTATTCACCCAGGGGTTGGTGTGGAGTCCCGCATTCCCGGGAATGGCGCTGCAATAGCAGCGATCTCTATTTTCTAAACAAGTATGCTTTATTATGAAACGTATTATCCTTGTTGAAGATGATTTTATAATAGCTCTTTTACTGGAAAAGCAGATTCAACGGATGGGATATGAAGTGGCGGAAAAAATCGACAACGGTGAAGACGCGATAGCAATGGTCCGGGAAAACAGGCTTGATCTCGTCCTGATGGATATCAAGCTGGTGGGTGAAATTGACGGAATTGAAGCGATGAATGAAATTCGAAAGTTTTCGGATGTGCCTGTCATCTATCTGACCGGAAATGCCGATGAAAATACAAAAAAACGGGCTTATAAAACCGGCCCCTCCGACTATCTTATCAAACCGATAGATATGGAGGTACTGAAAAAGACCATCCGGGGAGTGCTGGAAACCGACGCTTCTTCCAATTGACCGG
>SLOL01000067.1 GCA_007132495.1 Balneolales bacterium | reverse complement strand
ACCGATATCACCCAAATGAAAGACAGCAAACGGATTGATTTTCGTTTGCATAATATCGGTTTTGTATTTCAGCATTATAACCTGATTCCGGTCTTCACTGCCCGTGAAAATGTTTCATTCATAATGTTGCTGCAAAAACGTGACAAAAAAGAGATGCAGCGCCGTACCGATGAGTTGCTGGAAATGGTGGGTCTGGGTGACCGGAAGGATGCACGTCCGAAAGAAATGTCGGGCGGACAGCAACAGCGTGTCGCCGTCGCCCGGGCACTGGCCTCGGAACCCAAATTTATTTTAGCCGATGAACCAACAGCCAATCTGGATTCAGAAGCTGCCATGAATCTGCTGGATATCATGGCACGTATGAACAAAGAAAAGAGGGTCACTTTTGTCTTTTCAACTCACGATCAACGCGTGATCGACCGGGCCCGGAGGGTGATCACCATGGTAGACGGAGCAATAGACAAGGACGAAGCTCAAAATATTGAAACAGCTTATGAATCCTGACAGGATATATCCAACCATTGTTGCTATATTTTCGACTCTGCTTCTTGTTACCGGTTTTCCGGGCATTGTACAAGCGCAATTCGGTGATAACCTGCGCATCCGGGGATATGTTCAGGGCAATCCGGTGTGGATATCAGCCGAACTGCCCGAACCGATCGGAGATGAAACCTGGATGGAATATCGGCTGCAAAACCGGTTGAATGTACGATGGGATGCTGCATCGAGCCTGACATTCCACTGGCAGATGCGGACCCGGTTTTTCGGAGGAGATCTGGTACGTGATTTTCCGGAGTATGGCGACGGGATCGACACCGACGACGGCCTGGTCAATTTCTCCTGGATGATTGCCCGGCAGGACAGCTGGCTGCTGCACTATATTCCGGACCGTCTGTACAGTGAATTGGACCGGGGCAACTGGAATGTGCGCGTGGGACGCCAACGGGTCAATTGGGGCGTTAACATGATCACCAACCCCAATGATATCTTCAATATTTATTCGTTCTACGATTTCGATTACCCCGAGCGTCCCGGATCGGATGCCGTCCGGATTCAGCGGTTTCTCGGATTCGGTTCGCGGCTGGAACTGGCCGTCAACCCGGCACGCGAACTGGAAAACAGCGTGGCTGCCGCTCTTTACGCTTTCAACACCCGTGGATATGATGTACAGCTGATCGGCGGCTACTACCGGAGTCGCATGGCCTCCGGTGCCGGTTGGGCCGGAAACCTTCGGGACGCCGGTTTCAAGGGCGAAGTGATGTACTATGCCGATCTGGAAGAAGAGCAGGGCGACAGGGAAACCAATATCATCGCGGCCCTGTCCTTAGACTACATGTTTCCCAACAGCATGTTCCTGGTCACCGAGTTGTTATACAACAAGGAAGGAGGGATGGAGGAATTTCAGCTGATGACCTTTGAACTGGCACCGGATAACCCTTCGTTATCCCGCTATCAGTTTACGGCACAGGGAACTTACCCGATCCATCCCCTCGTCGACGGCTCCCTGGCAACCATAATATATCCGGATGAAGAAGCCGTTTTTGTCTCTCCGTCGGTCACCTGGTCGGTCATCACAGATCTGGATTTTACGGTACTTGCCCAGTTTTTTGCCGGCAGCGACGATTCGGTTTTGTCAAATGCCGGAAATGTCATTACAGCAACCCTTAAATACAATTTTTAATTTTTTCATTGTTTTACTTGTCACTGTTCCGGTTTATCGGTAGGAGTACACATTTACAGGCAGGTCAGATTGTTGCAGTACTGATGCTGCTGATCCTGCCTTCGGTGAACATCGGAAAAACGGCCGGTGAATCATACGAGACACAGAACGTATTACTCCCGGTCATGAGTTATTCCCCCGAAACCAGTCTGATGTTCGGTGGACTTGCTATGGTTCAGTTCAAACCAGGCAATGCCAACAGTGATACGCGTTCATCCCGGTTCATTGCTTCGGGTATCTATACCCTGAACCGGCAACTGATGGTTGAGTTGGTGCCGGATATCATTTTGTCTGAAGATCGGTGGATGATCGAAGGAAGATATGAATACGCGCATTTTCCGCAGAACTTCTGGGGTGTCGGTCCGGAAACCCGGAACAGAGATAAAATTAAGCTGGACTATCGCACCTTCGGTATTAATCAATTGATACTTCGTAATTTCGGAAACAGTGTCTATGCCGGACCAAAAATAAGATGGGTTCGTGTTTCTGATGTTTCAATAAATGATCAAGCGGATGAATCTGTTTCAGCGTCTGGTATAAACAGTGTCGAAGGCAATACTTTGGCGGGAATCGGCTTGTCGGTCAGAAATGACCTGCGAAACAGTATAATGACTCCAACCAAAGGCAGATATCTGGAATTTACGGCTATGTATTATTCCGGACTTGCGGGCACGACTTATCCGCACAGCAGTTGGTTACTGGATGCACGGTATTATCTGCCCCTGCGAGACATCCAACCATCTGTTTTGGCTTTCCAGTTCCAAAGCCGGTTTACCACCGGTGATCTGCCGTTTCAGGAATATTCCCTGTTGGGTGGCCGTGAAATAATGAGGGGTTATTACGAAGGTCGTTTCCGTGATGCCCATTCGGCACAGGTCCAGGCCGAATTCCGCCGCAATGTCTGGTGGCGTTTTGGATTGACACTGTTTGCCTCTGCTGGTGAGGTGTGGCAACGTTTTGATGAATTCTCAATGGTAAATCCAAAATTTTCAGCCGGTGCCGGTATCCGGTTCAACTTTAATCCGGATGATCCCGGTAACTTGCGGATCGATTACGGCATTGGTCAACACGGCAGCGGACTGTATATAACCATTGGAGAAGCCTTTTAGCGATGATCACCTACTTGATCCATGCGAAAAATCACAGTCATAATTTTTTTCTAATTGTATTCATCCTGATCCTGGTTGCATATGGGACCATATCTTTTTTGAGGACATTCCTGGGGATCACAGCCGGGAATGAATTAACAGCCCGTAATCCGAATCAAAGATGAGATTTGGTAAACCGGTAAGACGGAGGTAGAAAATGAGACAGAAACGTTTACAAACATTTCTTGCCACGGCTCCTGTTCTCACTCTTTTGTTGATATGCATTGTGGTGGGTGAGGCAGTTACAAGGACTTCACTGACTGAAATAACGAATTGGTATGATGACCGCATTCCGAACCTGATGGAGCGCTATGACACACCCGGCGCAGCAGTTGGGCTTATCAGAGATGGTGAACCGGTTTGGTCGGAGGGATATGGCTATATTGACCGGGAGCAATCGGCACGGGTCGACACTGATACCTATTTCCGGGCTGAATCCATGACAAAATCGCTTACGGCCTGGGCCGTGATGATACTCGTTGAGCAGGACAGACTGGACCTGGATGATCCGGTGGAGAAGTATTTGACTCGCTGGGAGTTTCCTGAAACAGAATTTGATACCAGGGGAGTGACCATCCGCCGGTTGCTGAGTCACACCGCCGGAATTTTCTCGGGAATATTTAGTACCCTTGATTGCGATAAGTGGTTTCCGCCGGTAGAGCAGGTTCTGATCGATATCGATGACGGTGTTGAATCGTGGTTTGTTGCAGAACCGGGTGAACGGTTTGTCTATTCGAATCCTGGGTATATCATCCTTGAGCTGGTTATTGAAGAGGTCACAGGACAGTCGTACCGGGAATTTGTCAGAGACCATCTGCTCACTCCGCTTGGCATGCATAGCTCCGGTTTCACACCGGTTGAATATATTGTTGAGAATCGGGTGACCGGGTATTTGTATACTGGAGAGACGGTTTCGCTCGATCCGGAGCCGGTAAATGCCCATGGCGGGCTCTATACAACAGTGGATGAAATGGCATTATTTATTTCCGCCGGATTACCAGGCACATCCGGGAATACGGACATATTGTCACAAGAATCTCTTGAAATACTGTATACACCGGTTGAAAAAACAGAGGGTTTTTATACGTTGGCCACAGACTCCATGGCATTGGGACATTTTACCGAAAGACTTGATCAAGATGTGACAGTGATCTCTCATGGCGGCCAGGGTTCCGGATGGCTTGCCTTCTACCATATGATTCCGGAGACCGGTGATGGATTGTTGATCTTCACAAACAGCGAACAAAGCTGGCGTTTGCTGGGACATCTGATTACTGACTGGTCGGACTGGATCGGTGTACAAACACCGGGCATTGGCATTGCATTTTCACAGTTTGCAGCATTTCTGTGGCTACTTACCGCTCTTGTTTTTACAGCCGGTTCTGCAGGTTTGGGATATTTGATACGTGGTTTATGGATCGGACACCGTGAGTTTGACACAAAAATATCTGTTGCCCGGTTGTCCGGAGCAATGAAGTTAAGTGCGGCCGTAGTTATGTTTGTTCTGGCATGGTGGATATCCGGTTATTATATGATTGCAGGTATGTTTCCGGTTATTTCCCGTTGTTTGACTGCGGTACTAAGTATTTGTGCAGCAGTGTTTCTGCTCTATTTGATATTTCCGAGGATTTCAAAAAAAAACATGTAAACGATTGTAGTGGCAAATAATACTTTGTCCTTTTCCGGATTTTAAAAAGTTACAGAGTCAATATATTGATATTACTATCTCAATCTTTTAATACCTCTGCACCACATGATCAAACAACCGGTTACAGGTCTGTGCATACTCCGCTCGCCCGAAGGAATCCGGTAACACCTCATCCAAATCCTTCTCGATGGGGACTTTCACCTGGGCACGGCTGCTATGATGTTTCTTCCAGTCGATGACGAACTTCTCCGCCTGTAAGGTGCTCAATATTCCCTGTACCCCTTTCTTGATCCTGTATTTATCGGATTCGGACAGCTCTACCCCGGATTCTTTTACTTCCAGGTCAAACAAGGCCAGCTCTTCCTCATTCATATTCTCCCGAACATGCCGTTGTTCTTCCTCATTATCGCGGCTGTGGAATTTGTGAATCAGGGTGAACATGTACCGGTGGTTTTCACCGAGAAGCAGCATCAGCTCTTCTTTACCCCCGGCCCGGACTACGTTCTCCGGCTCGGTCACCGCTCCCACGGCTTCAAAATTCTTATAGATTTGTTCATCCAGATCAATACGATCGGTCATAATCAGAAACTTCCAGTCCCCCGGGACCGACGCAGGATCTTCTGGGTCAGAAACACCATGGAAAAAATCTTGCCGCTGCCTTGGGTATGCCAGAATACTCCAAGTCGTCCCCGATTCTCCTTTATACTGTGTACAGCTCTGATGGCATTATTTACCCCAAGATACTGATGATTCCGGGTAATTAGTTTCTTGGGAGATCCCCGTTCTTCCAGATACAGGACAAAATGATCCAGAAAATCCAAAAGCCGGAAGAGATCACATATTCCCCGGATAGCTGTTTCCAGCGACACCATACCAGGTTTAACCGGTTAGTGTCAGATTTCCGATAGTATGAAGCCAGGTTTCGTGGATACGCTCCCATTCCGGACCAAGTGCTACACGCCACTGTTTTGACAAGCTCTCACTCCAGGACAGGATATGATCGATGATATACTCATCCACTTCAACCCGTTCCTTCCGGTCGTGATTCTCCATTCTGCGAAGCCGGTAAATTCTGCGGGGAAAGTTATAGAGGTCCCGAATCTGTAGTTCTCGTTTGAACTCCTCGTTATTGGGAAATCGGCGGTAGGAGGGCAATGACAGGTAATGTGCTTTGATGCTCTAGATATCGGTCCTTTTTTACAGACTTGGTGAAAGTGGCAAAGGTCTTGTTAAGTGAATTGCTGCTTATTATGCCCTGTTTGTGACATAATAGCCGGGTGCCTGTAAGGAAATTCCCTACACAGATTTCAGGTTTAACATTACAATTTTATACCAAGAATCGCCATAGGTTTCTTCGGGGTTAACAACTCACAACAGCAATAATTATAATCAAAGAATTAAATTTGAAGCAATGAAAAAAATAATAACAATTATCGTGTCGATGGCTTTCCTGATTGGATTGTCATTTCATACTGCTGAAGCACAAAAGCCAGACTACGACAGAAAAGGTATTGAAATTGGGTCTACAGATAACCTGACATTTAAAATGGGCCTCCACTCCGTTGGCCGGGTGCAAGTATTAACCCAGGACAACGTAAGAGTTTGGAGTGGTGGGCAATGGGTCACACCAGATGAAACTCTGCACGGTATGCAGACCTCATTTGCAAACCTCGACTTTTTAATTACTATCGGGGATAATGACATCGATGTGTTTATGGACGGACTTCTGGGTACTCAGAGGCATCCAAGCAGATGGTGGGGTAATAATGGATACATGTATATCAGAAGCATTCCCGGAAATTCTTTCCTGACAGCTATTAATCCACTATTAGAGCATATTGATATCAAAGCCGGTAATTTCTTTGCAGATTTTGGTGAACACCAATATACTCGAACTGTAAATGCTGATGCACACCGTAACCCATTGGTTGGCAATCCGGTTGTTTCACCTTTGGGAACTGAGCCAGGAATGGAAATCATTCTTGACAGAGACGCTTTCGGTTTTATGGTAGGTACAGGTATTGGTGCTCCTGAACAGGATTTTCAAGAAGCCAGAAAATATTCATTCCGATCAAAACTTTGGCTGGATATGATTGACGGTGTATATCTGTCGGGATCATTTTATACGGTAAATCACGACCAGAATGCAAACCGGGGATCAAACATATTCCGAAGAGAAAGACACGGATCATCTTACGCTGCTGTCTGGAATTTAAATAATGACGACGGTGGATCAGGTGAAGGCCCCGGACAAGTTCGACCCGGTAATGGCCGTGAATTAACAGCTTGGGAAATCAACGGTATCTTTACCCCATTTGATGGTAATAAAATCTCTGCATTCTTCGGACAAGGTGAGGATACAGGACCGGATCCGGACAATTTTGGCGAAGGAAATGGTGATGAAGAGTGGACTTACTACTCTGTAGAAGCACAGCAATTCCTTAATGACAATTTTTATCTGTCAGCAAGATATAGTAACACAGACTACAGTAAGTTTCTTACTACAGATAATGATGGAAATGTGAGCAGGCTACAAGCTGGCTTTGGCTCTTTCATTACTGATAATATCCTGCTAAAAGCTGAATATGTATATCAAAAAGCATCTGGTTTCCAGGAAGGAACAACAGGAGTGGTAACAAGTGTGGATGTTGGCATGGAGCCAACGTTCCAGGGAATGATGCTTGAAATGGCAGTAAGCTTCTAAAACTGTCTCCTGACAATGTGCTGTATATAAGGTCACCCGGCTAATCGCCCGGTGACCTTATTATTAGTTCTTCTGCAATTTCCCGAGCCAGCTATCGAGAATCCCGGACAATTCCGGCACGACATGAGAGCTTGTTCGGGTACTCTGCTCTTTCAGACAGCCGGTTTCCGAGAATCTCATATTATGATCAGCATCGGGCAGGATCTTAATTTCGTAAAAAGGATTATCCGCTTCCTGCAGCCGTTGGTGGTACGCTTCAGCACCTTGGAAGGGGTTAACCTGGGTATCATTGGCTCCATAAAGTGACAAAACCGGTATTTTTGTTTCAGCGATGATTTCCATCGGATCAAACTCCTGATGCTGAACCCAGTCAAGCGGCCACCAGTTACGGATTCTTGTAGCAAAGTCTTCGTCATATCCGTTAAGTGACGGGATTTGCACCGGATTCTTTTCAAAATAGGCTGCAATTTCCCAAAATTCATCACTGCTGGACGATCTTATAAGTTTCAAGTGCATACTGCTGAACTCTTCGGCAAATTCCAGGCTGTACCCTTCGCAAATCAATTGCTTTTTCAACAAATAGGTCCACTGCTCATTTCCGCTCATGGCCGGCAGTGAAAGTCCGACCATGAAGGAAAGATCATTTCTCATCGTTAATACCAGAGGCATTACATATCCGGCCTGACTGCTTCCGGCAAGTCCCACGTTTGATGCATCGATTCGTGGGTGATGCTTCAATTTCTCAACGGCCGCACTGACAATACCCGCCCTTTCCTGAAAAAGCAAGCTGTCGGTAAACGCCCCTTTCGAATCGCCTGATCCGGGCTTGTCATAACGAAAATAGGCATAGCCATGTTCGAGAAACCGGTTGAAAAAAGAAGTATCCGGAAACCGGCCGGTTCTAAAATCGGGTCCATCCCCGTGAACCCAGATCATCAGTGCATGTTTGTCATCACCTTCGTTTTTGTCCGTGCCGGCCGGCAGGTACAAATTTCCGACAAGATCGAACCGGTCAAAAGAAAACCGTATCTCTTCCACTTCGGATATATGTTTTTGT